>CANRJX010000063.1 GCA_947631095.1 uncultured Wohlfahrtiimonas sp. | reverse complement strand
CCCATTCTTTTCATTTTGTTTATGAGTAAGGGAATAAAATGTCTACACGTCGTTCAGGTTTTACGCTCTACCAAGAAGCCGCATCATTAGATGCTGATCGCATTGCTATCACGCTATTAGAAAAAAATATATTAAGCGATGCTGTTTATGTTGATATCACTAATCCACCCGAAGAACTTTTAGATATCAACCAACAATTAATCTTACCTACCTTAGAAACAAAAGAAGTTACACTCTATTATTCCAGCATTATTTTAGAATTTTTAGATGAGCGTTTTCCTCACCCTCCATTACTACCGCATGATCCAATCAGCAGAGGTAAATTCAGACTAATCCTAAAAAGAATCATTCATGAATGGTATCCTCTTTTAGAAAAGGTGATGAAAAAAGGTGAAGCTGATAAAAAATCTAGCAAACTAATCAATGATTTGTTATTAAGATATGATCCGTTATTCGAAGGCAATATATATTTTCAGGGCACTGACTTCGGTTTAATTGATGCTTCATTAGCACCATTCTTTTGGCAACTACAGTTGCTACAAATTGACATTCCTGAAAAAGCGATCGCAACTAAAGAATATAGTAAAAATATTTTAAAACGTGAAAGCGTACAACATTTTTATAAATCAAAAGGTTAAGTTTTATGATGACTTCAAATAAGCCATATATCATCAGAGCATTTTATGAATGGATATTAGATAATAATGTTACACCATACATTGCCGTAGATGCCACTCTGCCTTATGTTGAAGTGCCTGAGCAATTTATCTCCGAAGGTAGAATAATTTTAAATTTACTTCCTTCTGCCGTGCATAATTTAAGCTTAGGCAATGAATGGGTTTCATTTTCAACACGTTTTAATGGCGTATCAGTTGATATCAATATTCCTATTGGTGCGATTATCGCCATCTATTCAAGAGAAAATGGCCATGGTATCGAATTCCAACCTGAACCATTAGCTGAAGATCCTAGTGTAAAAGAAGCTGACATTAAGAGCTCTAAGAAAAACAGCTCTCCATTCTCTGTTGTCAGCAATGAACCAATCGATGATGACAAAGACAGCACACCAGTTAAAAAATCTACGAAAAAAAAGAAATCTACAAACAAACCAAGTTTAACAGTTGTAGAATAGTCAATGAAAAAAGCTGCCTTTGGGCAGCTTTTTTAATATTCAGACTCAATATCTACTATTTTTTATTGAATAATTCTAAAGAGTTACGAATTTCTTGTTCAGCTTCTTCCTTAGTACCAAAACCATCTAATTTAACCCACTTACCTTTTTCTAAACCTTTATAATTTTGGAAGAAAAATTCAATTTGTTTCAGCAATAATTCTGGCAAATCATCGATAGATTTAATGTTCTCATACATTGGACAAAGTTTATTCACTGGCACAGCGATTAATTTAGCATCACCACCAGACTCATCAGTCATTTTCAACATACCCAAAGGTCTTGCACGAACAACACTACCGTGAATCAATGGAAATGGCGTTACCACCAATACGTCCAACGCATCACCATCTTCGCACAATGTTTGAGGAATATAGCCATAATTCGCAGGATAACGCATGTTAGTACCAACGAAACGATCCACCCATACTAAATCAGTATCAGGATCAATTTCATATTTTACAGGTGGCGCTTCAGCAGGAATTTCAATAATACAGTTAAAATCTTCTGTAATTTTGCTCAAATCATTTGCTGCTGGTACTGAATTAAAACTCATAATTAACCTCTATTTAATGATGAAAGATTCTAAACGCGTTATTATACATTTTTCTCTCACCGACTTCTATGCAACAAAAGGCACAAAATGTACTCTCGCTTAGTTTTATTACTACCTGGTCCTATTAATTATAAAAAACTCAATAATTTCTTTACAGAGAGTGATTATATCATCGCTGTTGATGGTGGGATCAAACATAGCACATCACTTAATGTCATACCAAAATTGTGGGTGGGTGATTTTGACTCTTGCGAAAAAAAGAGTCTTGAGGATTTTTCCATGATTCCAAAAGAAGAATTCCCAACAGATAAAGATTACTTAGATACAGAACTCGCTCTTTTAAAAGCTAAAGAGTTAAATCTGCATACATGCGCTATGGTTGGTGGCATAGGAGGACGTCTTGATCATCAATTTGGACTATTTATGATGATTACATCTCATCCTGAATTAGCTTTTTTACATACAAATGGTGATACAACTCTACATTCTCTCAACAACAAAACTCAAAAAGAAATACAAAGCCATGGATTTAAATATCTAAGCATCTTGCCCATTACGCCTTTAGTCGATGTTACTATTTCAGGTGTTCGCTGGCCATTAAACAATGTTGATCTATCACCAGGAAAAGGATTTTCATTAAGTAATCAACCAGTTGCATCAATAGCACACTACTCTCAACAAGATGGATTAGGATGGCTAATATTAACAAATTAAGTCATCAGCCTTATTAAGATTTTTCAAGGCGAAATAATAGAAAATTAATGATAGAATACTGCATTGTATTATCTTAATATTACGATTTACTAAATTTTACTAATTAATCTATTATTACAATGAGAGACATATGAAAAAAATTATTCTTGCATCTTTATTAACATCTTTTTTCACAACTGTTCACGCAGAAGAAATATTAGTATCAGCCGCAGCAAGCTTAACAGATGCTTTTAATGATATTGCAAAAAATTATGAAAAAGCATATCCAGAAGATACCGTTTTATTGAACTACGCAGGATCTGGCGCTTTATTACAACAAATTGAAAATGGTGCACCAGTAGATATTTTTGCATCAGCAGACCAAGTAACAATGGATACTGCAGCTGAAAAAAACTTAATCAAACCAGACTCTCGTAAAACTTTTGTTAAAAACACTTTAGTTGTTGTCACTGAAAAAAATAACCCTCTACAAATTACATCACTAGATGATTTAAAAAAACCAACGATCCAAAAAATTGCTTTAGCAAACCCATCAAGTGTTCCTGTTGGTCGCTACACAAAAGGTGTCTTAGAAGCAGATAACTTATGGGCAGATCTTCTACCAAAGTTCATTGAGACTGAAAGTGTCAGACAATCATTAGCATATGTAGCACAAGGTGAAACAGAAGCAGGTTTTGTTTATGGTACAGATGCGGCAATCTTGAAAGATGAAGTAGATGTAGCATTCACAGTGCCTACACAAAAAGAAATCTCATACCCAATCGCACTAACAAAACAAAGCAAAGATGGTAGCGCGCGTTTTTATGAATTTATTTTTACGCCAGAAAGTCAAAAAATCTTATCAGATTATGGATTCTCTAAACCATAATGCTTGATTCAATTTACCCGATTTTATTTCTAACACTTAAAATAGCAGGGCTTGCAACATTCATCGGCTCTGTACTTGGAATTTCTATCGGGTATTTCCTGGCACGTAAAAACTTTTGGGGCAAAAATCTCATAGATACATTGCTCACGTTACCTATGGTTTTGCCTCCAACTGTTCTTGGATATTATCTATTAACATTAATTGGCCAAAAAAGCTTTTTAGGTCAATGGCTATCAGATACTTTTGGAATACGCTTAATTTTCACATGGCAAGCTGCCGTGATTGCTGCAACAATAGTCGCCTTCCCTTTAATTTTAAAGCCTGCAAGAGCTGCATTTGAAGATGTCGATCGCGAATATGAGTATGCAGCAAGCATGCTTGGTACATCTTCTATAGCAATATTCTTTCGTGTGACTCTGCCACTTGCATGGCGTGGAATACTCTCTGGGATTTTATTAGCATTTGCAAGAGCATTAGGAGAGTTTGGCGCAACATTAATGGTTGCTGGTGCCACACAAAAAACACAAACCCTATCCATTGCAATTTACCGCGCTTATAACTCATTCGATTATAAAACTGCAAACTACTTAGTCATTATGACTTCCGCACTATGTATCGTAATTTTAATGGCAGCAACATTTTTAAATCCTAGAAAACCCAAGGCTTATTAATGAGCATTAAATTTTCTGTTCATAAAACATTAACTGCATATAAACGCTCTTTTACATTAGAAGCTGAATATGCAACTGATGCTAATCGCTTAGTCATTCTTGGCGAATCTGGATCAGGCAAAAGTGTTTTATTAAAAACAATTGCTGGCTTGATTAAACCGGATCATGGAAAAATCATTCTACAAGATAGGGTACTTTTTGATTCAACACAAAATATTAATTTAAAACCCCAAGAACGAGCTTTAGCCTATCTATTTCAAAGCTATGCCCTATTTCCTCACTTAAATGTGACGCAAAATATAAGCTTTGCACTTCATAAATCTATTTTTAATGCTAGAAAACATGAAACCTCTTCTGAGGTTCAAAAGTGGCTAAAACTATTTAAAATTGAAGGCATTCAATTTCAATACCCCGATGAAATTTCAGGTGGACAGAAACAGCGGGTCGCACTTGCACGAGCTTTAATCATTAATCCGAAAGCAATATTACTAGATGAGCCATTTTCAGCATTGGACACAAATTTACGCACCATCATGCGCACAGAGTTAGATGAAATTCAGCGATCATTAAAAATACCTATGATTTTAATCACACATGACCCTGAAGATGCGCGCATATTTGGAGATGCAATTATTCATATTAAAAATGGCCAAATTATTTAACAGCGAAAATAGATGAATCATTATTTAATCTTTATCATGATTGGACTTGGTGGTGCGCTCGGGGCAATGCTAAGACATTTATGTGCATTAATCATCAATAAATTTTGGTTAAATGCTTTTCCATTAGCCACTTTTTCAATCAATATTCTTGGCTCATTCATCATAGGATTTCTAATCGCTTATCTATTACCTAAATTTGGTGAACATACTTTATTAAAATATTTATTAATTACAGGTTTTTGTGGTGGATTTACTACTTTTTCAACATTTTCTGTAGAAAATTTTCAATTATTACAAGAAGGTAAATTTTTTACACTATTTTTATACGTAAGTAGTAGTATCATAATCGGCATTCTATTTGTTTTTTGTGGTCTATTGATTGGCCGTTCTATACCTTAATTTTAGTATCTATCTTATGAGAAAACCTTTCCCAGAAACCCTATTAAATAACATTCGTATCGTTATGGTACGCACATCACATTCAGGCAACATTGGCGCTGCCGCACGAGCCATGAGAGTTATGGGTATATATCATCTAACCCTCGTCGAGCCAAAGCAGTTCCCTAGTCAAGAAGCAACCTCCTTAGCAAGTGGTGCAATAGATGTCTTAGAAAATGCATTGGTTGTCCCAACGCTTGAAGAAGCCCTAAAAGACTGCCAAGTCGCCTATGCAACTACAGCTCGACCACGCTATATATCTTCAAAACTTTATACAGCAGAAGAAGCAACGATTGAAGCAGTAGAAGCAATTAAACAAGAAAACCAAAAAATCGCATTCGTTTTTGGCACAGAACGCACAGGCTTAACCAATGAAGAAATAGATTTATGCCAACGAATGATGACAATACCAAGTGAAAATAGTTATAACTCACTTAATATTAGCGCTGCGATTCAAGTCGTCACTTATGAGTTACATAAAGCACATAAAAAGCTATTAGACCTTCCACTAATTCAAACTAATGATGAAGTTATAGAATTAGCAAATGGTGAAATGCGTGAAGGCTTTTATGAACAATTTGAAACCTTGCTATTTCAAACTGAATTTTTGGATCCTACAGAACCAAAAAATATTATGAAAAAAATTCGTCACCTATTTCAAAAACGTGATTTAACTGTACAAGAAATTCATTTATTGCGCGGAGTTTTAACCTCTTTGCATAGGAAAATTTCGCATGATTAAATATATCAAAGAAGATATCCAAACCATTCACTCAAAAGATCCTGCCGCCAGAACAACTTTTGAGGTTTTAGTTGCTTATCCAGGCTTATGGGCACTATGGGGACACAGAGTTGCGCATTTCTTATGGAATCATCATCTTAAGTTCTTCGCTCGATGGCTATCTACAATTACTCGTTTTTTAACGGGCATAGAAATTCATCCCGGTGCACAAATTGGTCGTAGATTTTTTATAGATCATGGCATGGGTGTCGTCATTGGTGAAACAACAGAAATTGGTGATGACTGTACCCTTTATCATGGTGTTACCTTAGGTGGTACGAGCCTACATAAAGGGAAACGCCATCCAACATTAGGTAATAATGTCATCATTGGTGCTGGCGCAAAAATTCTTGGCCCAATTCATCTGGGAGATAATGCAAAAATTGGTTCGAATTCAGTTGTGACCAAAGATGTGCCTGAGAATACAACTGCAATTGGCATTCCTGCACGAGTGGTTAAAAAAGATACTATTACCACAGAAATTGCAAGCAAATTATTTACCGCTTATGGTGTTGAAAATGACACACCTGATCCAGCAGCAACAGCAATTAATCTATTGTTAGATCATATACAAAGCCTAGACAGCAGCCTTAAAAGCATTTGCAATGAACTAGAAGCACAAAATATTCGCATTTCAACACAAGTACCTAAATTGCGAGACAAAGAACTAGAAAACCTTGAGGCTTTTGCACAAGAATCTAAAGATTAACACATAAAAAAGGCTAGGTTTATCTCTAGCCTTTTTATATGATAATCACTTAATAATTATTTTTTATCTTTTGAATCTAGATTATTAGCAAGCTCATCAATCGTCTCATCGATTTTATCTTTTGTGTCCTCTAATGCTTTAGCTTCTTTTTCATTACTAGCCGCTTCAATATCTTTTACATCCGCAGGCTGATTATCATCTTTTTCTTTTTTCAACTTATCTGATAATTTAGCATCAATTTCATCAACTTTAGCTTCAGTTGCATCTTCAACTTCTTCTGCTTTCTCTACAACTTTATCTTTAGCTTCTACTATTTTTTCTTTCAAATCATCTATAGTTTCATCTGCTTTATGCGCTAATTCATCTAATTTAGCATCTGCATCTATCACTAAACCTTTAAATTTTTCTTTTAAAGTAGAAATCTCATTTTTACTCATGTGATGATATAAATCTTTTAAATCTGTACCAATTTTATGCAACATATTTTCACTTTCAGCAAAGTGCTCTGTTTGTTGTTTTAGTTTACTTTTAACATCTTCTAATTCTGCTCTCAATTTTGTAATCACTTCCCCATTAGCATTGCCCATACGTCCAATAATTAGGCCAATCACAATCCCAGCAATGCCACCAAAAATAAAAGCCAATAAGTATTCGCCCATCTCTAACTCCTTAAATATTGTTTATACACGTTATTAAATCATAAAGACCATCGACTATACTACCTGAAACTGTGTAAATTTCGTCTTTACATACAATAAAAATAATTTATATCGGTTTTAAAGCCCTAAAATTTAATTATATGTTGAAAACTAAATTTTAAGCCCATACAATGATTCGATTTATTTTTAAAATTGTGTCTTTATATGAAAATACTGATTTTAGGCGCAGGACAAGTTGGCTCTAACGCTGCAAACATTCTTTCTCAAGAAGCTGAGCATGAAGTCACTATTGTTGACATCGATGCTTCAATTCTAGCGAATCTACAAGATCGCTATGACATTAGAACTGTTGTGGGCAATGCGTCGCTTCCTCATGTTCTAGATGAAGCTGGCGCTAAAGAAACCGATATTATTATTGCTGTCACTTCGAGTGATGAAGTTAATATGATTGCCTGCCAATTAGCGCATACCTTATTTAATATCCGTCTAAAAATTGCTAGGATTCGATCCCAATCTTATATCGAATACGCTGATATCTTCGGGCATGAGCTAGAAAAAGCTTTTAATATTGACGTGATCATTAGCCCAGAAATATTAGTTAAAGAACGTCTAAAAAACATTATAAACTTACCTGGCGCACAGCAGGTCTTGCGATTTGATCGCGGTAGAGTATTAATTGTCGCAGCCGAAGCTGAAGATGGTGGCAGAATAGTAGGCTCACAAATCAAAAATTTACCTGCACACTTACCCAATATTGATGTGCGAATCGTTGCTGTTTTCAGAGATGGAGAACCATTAGAAGTCACTGGCGAAACTGTGATTTTAGCAGGTGATGAAGTTTACTTTCTGTGCCCACAGAAACATGCAAAACTTGTTATGACTGAAATTCGTCCTTCAACAAAAATTGCTAAAAAAGTAATGATTGCAGGCGGTGGAAACATTGGCTATAGACTGGCGAGTGCGCTAGAAGATGACCTTCGTGTAAAAATTATTGAAGTCAATAAAGCGAATGCAGCACGCTTAACTTCCCACTTAAAAAACGCTCTAGTGTTAAATGGCGACTGTACAGATGAGTCTTTATTGTATGAAGAGAATATTGACCAAATTGATGTTTACTGCGCCGTCACAGAAGATGAACAAACAAATATACTATCAAGCATGCTTGCTAAGCGCCTCGGCGCAAAACGAGTGATTACTTTGATCAATCGCAGTGCATTTGTTGATCTTGTTGAAAATGAGTCAAATATTGATATCGCTTTCTCACCTCAACAAGTCACACTTGGCGTGCTGTTAACATATATTCGTAAAGGCGACGTTGTTCAACTGTATTCTTTAGGTACTGGCGACCTAGAAGCCTTTGAAATTGTTGCTCATGGCACACCAGAGACATCAAAAATTATTGGCAAAACACTGGATAAAATTAACTGGCCTGAAGGCATTACCCTTGCCGGTATTATTCGCCAACAGCAAGTAATTGTATCGCATAGAAACTGCACTTTAGAAGAAAATGACCATATGATTTTCTTCATTTCAAATAAACAAAGCATTCCAGATTTGGAATTCCTTTGCCAACTCAAAGGTATCAACGATTAATACACAAGTAGGAGCGTATAGTTAAATGAGTAAAGTAAACAAAGTAGTTCTCGCCTATTCTGGCGGCTTAGATACATCTGTAATTTTAAAGTGGCTTCAGGATGAATACCAATGTGAAGTTGTGACATTTACTGCAGATTTAGGCCAAGGTGAAGAAGTTGAACCAGCTCGTGCTAAAGCACAAGCATTAGGCGTTAAAGAAATTTATATCGATGATTTACGTGAAGAGTTTGCACGTGATTTCATATTCCCAATGTTCCGCGCAAATACAATCTATGAAGGCGAATACTTATTAGGCACATCAATTGCTCGCCCATTGATTGCTAAGCGCTTAATTGAAATTGCAAATGAGACAAATGCAGATGCTATTTCTCATGGTGCAACAGGCAAAGGCAATGACCAAGTACGCTTTGAATTAGGTGCATATGCGTTAAAACCCGATGTAAAAGTAATTGCTCCTTGGCGTGAATGGGACTTGATGTCTCGTGAAAAATTATTGAATTACGCTGAAAAGCATAATATTCAAATTGATCGTGGTGGTAAAAAATCTCCATATTCAATGGATGCGAATTTATTACACATCTCTTATGAAGGCTTAACATTAGAAGATCCTTGGACTGAGCCTGAAGTTGATATGTGGCGCTGGACAGTTTCTCCTGAAGAAGCACCAAATGAACCTACATACATCGAATTAACATTTGATAAAGGTGATGTGGTTGCAATTGATGGCGTCACAAAATCTCCTGCAACAGTAATGGCAGAATTGAATAAAATCGCTGGCGCTAACGGTATTGGCCGCGTAGATATCGTTGAAAATCGTTATGTTGGCATGAAAGCTCGTGGCTGCTATGAAACTCCAGCTGGTACTGTAATCTTAAAAGCACACCGCGCGATTGAATCAATTACTTTAGATCGTGAAGCCGCTCACTTAAAAGATGAATTAATGCCACGTTATGCATCATTGATTTATAACGGTTATTGGTGGAGCCCTGAGCGTGAAATGCTACAAGCTGCAATTGATAAATCACAAGAACACGTTTCAGGCGTTGTACGCTTAAAACTTTATAAAGGTAATGTTATCGTTGTTGGCCGTAAATCAGATGAGTCTTTATTTGATGAAAACATTGCAACATTTGAAGATGATGCAGGCGCATACGACCAAAAAGATGCCGCAGGTTTCATTAAATTAAATGCTTTACGCTTACGTACTGCTGCAAAGCGTAACGCTAAATAATTTATTGAGAGATAAAAAAACCGCTAATCAGCGGTTTTTTTATTCACATATTTATATTAATTTTTTATATTAATTATTTAGACGCGACAAACTTAAATAATATAAAAGCTATTAACAGCGCAATCAATATCGGCAAAACTGCGCCAGCAATTGGCGGATAGCCAAAAACTAAAATTGTGTGACTTAAAATACGCGATGTTAAATAAATAATTAATCCGATCATAATGCCTAAGAAAATTCTCATACCTAAATTTCCTTGTCGATTTTGAGAGAATATCAATGGCGCAACGATAATTAACATCACAAAATTCATGATAGGACTCACTAGCTTTGTCCAAAATGCCAAACGATACTCTGAACTGTCTAAACCATTATTATCCATATAACCAATGAAGCGCCATAAGTTTGTAATCGATAAATTTTCAGGTTTAGAGATTAATGCATCTAGAATTCTTTGCTCTATGAGATTAGGAAAAACCATATTCTCTTGAAATGATTTAGTGATGCCAGAAGATGAAATATCTGTCGTTACGACATTAGTCATCATCCAATCACGATTATCCAAACTAGCATCTGGCGCTTGAACAATTTGTCGAATACTCTGACCTTCAACATCAAATAAAGTAATATTTTTTAAATCACCATTTTGAATTGAGGAAACATTTAATACTTCAGTACCTGAAATCGCCCAAAAGCCCGGCTGAATATTATCTTTTCCATCTTGTTTATTCTGATAAATTTCGGCTTTAGCTGAGCTATAGGGAATCACGCCTTCACTTAAAAAGATTGAGAATAGACTCATCAATATAACAGTAATAATGGCACCCAATAAAATACGAAACTTACTTAGCCCAGCAGCTCTCATAACGGTTAATTCATTGGTAGATGACAGTTGCCCCATTCCTATTAATATACCCAATAGAAGCCCCATTGGAATCATTCTATTTAAGCGCATAGGCAAGTCATAGGCTAAATATAATAAAACATCTGTAACACTCGCACCATTTTCACCAACATCTCCCAATTCATTTAAGAATGTAAAAAATGTTTCGATAATTGAGAGTAAAATCAAACTACCAACAACAGCAATGAATGTTACCCATAATGTATAGCGATCAATTTTTATCATATGATTACATCCGTTTACTGAAGCGATAAGCAATAATCAAAGCTACAACTAACATTATTCCATGAACCCACCACATTCCTAAAGCTGCTGGCGTGATACCTTTTCGAATCCATGTTTGCGCTATATTTAGCAAATTAAAATATATGACATAAATAAAAATAGCGATCAGTAAATTAGCAAAACGTCCTTGTCGTGGGTTTGAATGTGATAATGCTGGAATCATTAACACAATAATTAATAAACTAATAGCTGCAGATAAGCGTCGATGAAATTCCCCCTCATAACCTTTATAAGATGGATCACCGAGCTTACTGATCAATACTTGCGATGAAAGCGCTGCATTTTTAGGCGTGTTATATTCAGATGTGCTATCTAATCTCAAAACAACTTCTTGAAATTTTAAGACATCAATAGCACCATTTTTTGCGAATGAGTATCTATTCCCAT
>CANRJX010000062.1 GCA_947631095.1 uncultured Wohlfahrtiimonas sp. | reverse complement strand
AAAAAAACATACAAAGAACTTAAATTAATACTAAATACTGCAACTCAATAATGAAACAACAGCCAACAATGCTAAAATAACTTAAATTTAAACTAATTTAGTTTGAATGATTTGAAAATAGAATAGAAAAATACAAAAAAGCCACTTCTATTTGAAGTGTCTTTTTTAAATATACATATATAGTGTTTATATTCCCATGCATACACCGATAGACTGTAGTGTTTTAACTAAGTCATGATCTTTAGGCAATAACCTTGGCTGACCTGCAACTTTATCTAAAGAAACAGCAACTAGTTCCCCGCCTTGACTAGCAACCATTACACCTGTAATGCCTTCTTTTAAAAACTCAACGGCCTTACTGCCACATTTAGTTGCAAAAATACGGTCGTTTGCAGTTGGCGTACCACCTCTACTAACGTACCCTAATGTTGTCAAACGCGCTTCAATGCCTGTTAACTCAGGAATTTGATCCACGAGTTTCATTGCAGCAGCATGCTTCTTAGGCTTTAATCCCAACAATGCATCTTCTTGGGAAATTGCACCCTCAGCAACTACTAACAATGCAGCCTTATGTTCAAAAATTTGAGCTTTCAAAGATTTTACAATTGCATTTGTTGAATATGGGATTTCAGGAATGAGGCAAATATCAGCGCCACCAGCCAATGCAGCACCTGCTGCCAACCAACCAGCATCACGCCCCATTACTTCTAATATCATTAAACGATGATGTGAATCTGCTGTTGTACGTAAACGATCTAAAGACATAACAGACACTTGCACAGCAGTATCATATCCAAAAGTAACATCTGTCTGAGCAATGTCATTATCTATTGTTTTAGGTAAAGTTACGATGGGAATGCCTTTCTTAGATAACTCATAAGAGAATCGCTGTGTACCATCACCACCTAAGCATACCAAAGCATCTAATCCCAATGATTCAAAGCTTTTAATACAGTTCTCAACGGCCTCTTCTGTACCTTTTGCTCGACCACCACCACGACCTGTACCCAATATCGTGCCACCCAAGCCAATAATTGGACTCACTGCAGATTTGTCTAAAGGCATAACGCAACCTTCTGCCAACCCTATGAAACCATCATGAATACCTGTTACTTTCCAACCTTCCTGAAGTGCAGCCAAAGTGACAGCTCTTAAAGCCGCATTCAAACCCTGACAGTCACCGCCGGCTGTTAATATACCTATATGTTTGCTCATACGTTATAGCCTCTCAAGTTTATTTATTCATTATCGTCTTTCCAGACTTTCAGGATGTCTATATTATCAGAAAGCTTCAACGGCTGATTCAATTCGGATAATACTAAAACAGCTAATGCTTCATTTTCATGGACTGAAACAATTTCACCTGCAACTTCATTATGTGCATAAATTGTGTCACTAATATTAACGTTAATATTATTACCCAAAGAAATTCTACCTAAACGTTTTTTGTTTTTACCTAAATCTCTTAAGCGCGTAACGATTTCTTGGCCGATATAACAACCTTTACGTGGATGAACACCTTTTAATACATCTAGACTGACCATTTGAGGCACATATTTACCTTGAGTTGCCTCTATAATCCATGGGATCGAAAAATCTTTAGGCAAGATTGATAATTCCTGCTTATCTACATTCACAACCTCAATTGTTACTTTAGAACGAAATAGATATTTTCTTAATAAAGCTGCGATGCCTTCAGCAATGCATCTTGGTAAGTACAACTCAAAATGCTCATTGCTTTCTTTAACAATCCAAAAAACAGCTTCTAATCGCCCTTTAATATTACATAAACCCGCCAAGCCTGAATTATCAGCATGTTCATATAGATAATCCAAATGATCCATATCTGCCGTTAATTGCCCGTGCAAAAAGTTACGAGCGTCTGCGCCTGATACCACCAATTTTGCAAAATCCATCATTACGTTATACCTCATCAATTTTATGTATTTAACACTACTATATATAGTATAGAGATATTCATTAATTTCCTCTGATTCATTTGCAAGCTTTACACTTTACGAGCATAATCGTGTCGCGTTTATAATATACAAACACCAATTGAGGATAATATGCGCCCTTTAAAAGCTTACCTTTCAAAAAATGCATTACTACACAATGTTGCCTTTCTCAAACAACAAGCACCACAAAGCCGCTTGTGTTCAGTCGTGAAAGCAAATGCATACGGTCATAGAGTTGAACTTTTAGCACCAATTATAGAACAACAGACGGATTATTTCGCAGTAGCAATGATCGAAGAAGCTGAAGAGCTTCGTAAAGTAACTACTTTAAAGCCGATCATTCTATTAGAAGGTGTCTTTGAGCACTACGAATATAATATATGTGATGAATTAAACTTTATTCCCGCAATTGGCAATGAGCAACAGCTAGAATGGCTTTTAGATGCTCAACTCATGAATCCAATTAACGTTTTAATCAAAGTTAATAGTGGTATGAACCGTTTAGGAATCACAGCAGACCAAATAAAATATTATTACCAAAAATTATCACAGTCACAAAATGTGAAAGAAATTGAAGTAATGACGCATTTTGCCTCTGCAGATGAACATCATTCATCAAAAACAGCAGAGCAATTAGCAATCATGGAAAAACTAGATGTGTTATTACCAATGACAATGTCTAACTCTGCACATATATTCTATGAAAACAAACCTGAACAATCTTTCACTCGTGCAGGCTTATCTTTATATGGCGCATCACCTTTCAGTGATAAAACCGGTGAGGACATTGGCTTAAAACCAATCTTAGAGCTCCGCTCTAAAATCATCCATGTAAATCATATCAAGGCTGGCGATGAAGTTGGTTATGGCGCAACGTATACTGCACAAAAAGAGATGCCGATCGGAGTTGTTGCTTGTGGATATGCAGATGGCTACCCAAGAGAGATTTCAAAAGATGCTTATGTATTAATTGATGGGTATAAAGCACACATCGTTGGTCGTGTCGCGATGGATATGTTTATGGTAGATCTCACCGAAGTTCCAGAGTCAAAATGGTCGCATGAAGTGATTTTATTTGGCGAACAACTGCCAATAGAATATGTTGCAACATGGGCGAATACGATTCCATATACGATATTTACACATCTAGCAAAGCGTATTCACTTCCATGTTATTGACTAACTACTCAGTATAATGAACTTTTAAGCCACCAAACGTTTGGCTTGTTGGCATAATTTCAATCTGATTAATATTAATGTGTTTTGGCTGGTTAGCTAACCAAAACACAATATCAGCAATGTCTTTACCAGTAACAGGATTGGCATTTTGATATAAAGCAGCAGCTTTGTCATCATCACCTTTAAAGCGAATATTAGAAAATTCTGTTTCGCCACATAAACCGGGCTCTACATTCGTCACGCGAATATTTTTACCAAATAAATCAGCGCGTAAATTTAGACTAAATTGTTTAACAAATGCCTTTGTTGCACCATAAACATTACCGCCTTGATAAGGCCAGTTACCTGCAACCGATCCCATATTGATCACATAACCATCATTACGTTCTACCATGTACGGCAGAAATAATTGAGTCACTGAAATTAAACCTAGCACATTTGTTTGAACCATTATTTCCCAATCAGAGAAATTTGCCTCATGCGCTCCCTCTAAACCTAGCGCTAAACCAGCATTATTAATCAATAAATCAACATGGCCAAACTGATTAATAATCTCTTTTACAGTTTTTTCAGCAGCATTGCGATTAGCAACATCCAACTCAAAACCAGTGAATGTATTACCTAACTCTTGTTGTATTGCAACCAAGCGTTCCTGACGTCTTGCTATACCAACAACAGTATGCCCCGCTGCTGTAAAAACTTTAGCCATTTCATAGCCAAAGCCTGATGATACCCCTGTGATAACAATATTCATTCTATTCCCCATATCCTTTTTCGATCAATTTTGATTTTTTTAACTATCTTCAAAAGCAAATAAAATCACATCATTAATATTTTTAACACCATCAATCGCCATCAACAAACGATCAATCCCCATAGCGACACCGCTCACTAATTGCGGCATTTTTTCCATTTCTTGTAAAAACAATTCATCTATCTCAATCGCTGATAAACCATATGCTTGTCGCATGATATTTTCATGCTCAAATCTTCTTCTCTGTTCAACTGGGTCTGTTAATTCTTCATATCCATTCGCCAATTCTAAACCTTGCCAATAGACCTCAAATCGTTTCCCAATAGAATTCCCTTGGCAATCTTCAGTAATTTTAGCCAAAGATGCTTGCGATGCAGGATAGCTGTGCAAAACAATAATAGCATTCGGATCTAAACTTGGCTCTATGATATGACTCATAATTAAATCTAAATATTCATCTTTAGTTTTAGGCTCAAATGCCAAATGAACTCCATGATTATCTAAAATTTGTTTTAGCCCATCACTCTCTACAACAAAAGGATTAATGCTTAATTTTTCTAAAAATAGATTTAAATAACTATATTCCTGTACAGGTATATTTTGTCCTGATAATAACCGAATAATCTTTATGACTTCTTTGGCTAGATCAAATAAATCATATTGCACGCGATACCATTCGAGCATTGTAAATTCTGGTGTATGTTTTTTACTTAACTCTCCATCACGAAATACTTTGCCCAAATAATAAATGGATCCAGAATCTCGAGCCAACAAGCGCTTCATATGATATTCAGGAGAAGTAATTAAATAAGTCGTTTGATTAAATAGATCTCCGGGGCCATTAAACTTACTTAGAAAATTTAATAATGCAGGATCGCTATTACCAAACTGACTCATGATCGGTGTATCGACTTCAACCACATTTTCCTGCCAAAAATATTCGCGAATTGCTCTTAAAAAATTCGCACGTCTTTTTATTACCTGATTCACATATTTCCCCATAAAAAAAGCCTAGATAATTATCTAGGCTTTTCCTTATTTAGTCATCATTAATTAATGCTAGCGAGCAACTCTTTTGCTTTTGCAATTTGACTAGGATTACCATCGCGAACCACTTCATCCAATAATGGTTTTGCTAAGCTCTTATCAAAATCCATGTATGCAACTGCTAACTCTAATTTCACTTGTTCAGATTCAAAGTCAGCATCAATAATGTCATCACTGATAATTGATGTTACTGCTGGCTCATTAATCGATGCAACTGTTAACTCTTCTGAAATTTCAGGCTGTAAATCATGAGTTTCTACGCTATCTTCTAGCAATACAGAATCATCAATAGCCATAGGGAATTCTTCTACAACTGTTTCAGACACTGGCTCTAATAAATCGATATCAATCGTGTTATCACCCAGTGAATCAACATTATTCTCTACAATTTCTGTCTCAATGATTTCTGGCATATCAAGCGATGTTGTATTAATCGCTTGAATTTCTTCTAATGACTCGGCTGATTTAGCAACGTTATCTTTGACTGAATTATCAATCGGATCATCGTGCATTTTTTCATCAGAAAAATCTAAAGACTCTAAAAATGCTGCACCAGCCTCTGCATCTTCTGCATCAGCGATAAAGGATAAATCAATTTTTGCGTGATTATCTACAGAATCATTACTCGCTGTTTCAATAAACTCTGCAAAATCTGCAGGTTGATCTTCTGATAAACTTTCGAAATCTTTTGGTTTATCAGCTTCCACAATATCTTCAGCTAAAGTATTTTCGGCATTATCTAATAACTCAGGGAAGCTGATGTATTCTGGCATTTCTATTACTTCAGGTTCTTCAGCAATAGTATCTTCTGAATCAGGATAATTTTTTGAAGAGAATAATGGATTATTTTCTCCAAAAGCTTCTTGATGCAGATTTTCTGCATGACTCTTCAATAGCTCTTCTACTGATACATCATCTACCTCAACCGTGGATAATGATGATAAATCAAAATCTAATACTTCAAGATTATCAGCACTTGTTGTTTGTACTGGATCACTTAAGCTTAATGAAGAATTATCTAAAGAATCTTCAGAAGACAAAGTAAAGTCTAAACCACCATAATCTTCTACAACTTCTTCCTCTTTTGTAGTGGTTTTATCAGATTCATCTTGTGACTCATTTGTCGATAAAACAAAATCTAAACCACCGTAATCTTCAATATCATTTTGAACTGCTTCAACTGTATTATCTAAGTTTTCTGATGAGTCCACTGGAGATAGTGTGAAGTCTAAACCACCATACTCTTCAACTTCTAAAGTTGGAGCAGAGCTCGGCTCTTCTTTCGCTTCAAATTGAGCAGCCTCATCAGCAGAAGTAAGATCAAAATTCAAAGCATCATATTCAGGTGTTTCATCGATAATTGATGATTCTTCAACTTTAATAGGTTCTTCTACAGCCTCAGAAATTGTAAAATCCAATTCACTAGAAACAGGTTCATTTGTAATCTTTGAATCAAGCTCATTAAAATTCAAGTCAAAATCTACACTTTCAATTGCTTCTTCGTTATTGATTGTTTCTTTTTCAACAGCAAGTGCCACGTCAGGCTGAGTTACTTCTTCTGCAGTAGCAATTGCTGTTGCAGCAACAGCGGATGCAGCCACTGCCGCTTCAACACTATTATCAGTATTTTTTTGCTTATCTTTTTTAAACAAAGATTTTTTCGGCTCTTTATCTTTAGGAGCACCCGCATCTTGTTTACGACGACGCAATACAATCATCAAAATTGCTAGAATAACAACCAATATACCAGCACCGATGTACATAATATTTTCAAAAATTAATTCGATAATACCCGGCTCTGGTTCTGGTTCAGGAATAATATAAATAGGTTTTTTAACTGGTGTTTCTACAACTGGCTGATCAACTTGTTTTGGTGTTTCAACAACGTTAGATATCTCTTCAACAACCGGTGTATTAACCTCGACAACAGTATCTTGTGTTTCGATAGGTGCCGTTACATTTTGATCTGTTTCTATAGGAGGAGTTGAATCCTCTACAGGCAAGTTATGATTTACTTCGACGGCATTAGTAGAAATTGGCGTATCTACAGGTACATCACTATTTGTACTAGCAACTTTAGGCGCATTAACCTCATCTAATGGCTCTGGTGCTAATGTTACAAAATCTTGATCAGTGCCAGTGGATTCTTTAGCGCTTTGTTCTGTAGCTTCTACTTGTAATTGTTTTGGTGCAGGTTCAGGAATAATCGTTGTTACTTTGACAGGAGGCTCAGGCAACTCATAAATAAATGCTACACGATCATTATTCGTTGGCTCATCAGATTTAACAAACTGATGTTGTACTTCTTCTATTTGCCCAGGAATAATTAATGTTACGTTAGCTAATAATGTTCCATTTGATGAAAATGCCGATGGATTATTCTCTTTAATAATCTCTATCATTTTTTGTGGCGTAATGTCTGAAGGTCTAACCTTATTAGCAATGCTCCATAAAGTTTCACCTTTTTTAACTGGGCCATAACGCTTAATTAAATCATTATTTTTTTGCTTTTCTTGAGTCTTAGTGGGCTCTGCTTTTTTTGCTGTAGGTTTTGATGGCTCTACCTGAGGCTTTTCAACGACACTTGGTACTTCTGCCAACTCCACAGGTTTTTCTGCTGATACTGTTGTTGCTATAGTTTTTTCTTCTTTAGCTTCAGGCTTTTCATCTACTTTTGGCGCAACAGCAACGCTTTCAACAGCTTTTTCAGCACTATCAAGGGCTGGTAAAACAGGTTCATCAACCGATTCAGTAATTTCTATTACAGGCTCAGCAGGTGCTTCTGGCTTAAAATCTAACAAAATAGGCAGTTCAAAAAGCTGCCTTCTGTTATTAGCATCATTACTTTCTAATAATAATGTTAAAGCTGGCGACTCAATTTCTTCAGTCGTTACTAAAATCAGTTGTTTTTGCCCATTGTGCTCAACAACATCTATTGATAAATCATATTGAGGAATTGGATGATTTAATCTCAGATACTCAGTGGGCGCAGCTAGCTTAATGTCTCCCTCACCAACAACATCCGCTTGCAAACGTAGCGGCTCATTCAGATATGAAGTCGTCCTTAAATTTTCAAGATCAGCTGCATTCGTAAATCCCAAAGTGCTTAATAGTGCAATTGCTAGTATATTTTTTTTTATCATAATTTTGTTCCGAGTACTCAATCTGAATTCATTCTAAAAGATATTTAGAGCTTAAAATCGCAAAACTCCTGACATTCTATCGAAATTTTTTAAAATCTGTTATAAAAAATGCAATGTTATATTTATATGCTGCTTTATATTTGCTTATATATTCTCTCATTATAATATTAATAACAATCTCTATCCCACTTTTAATTTAAGGAGCCCACTATGGCAATTTTATGTCTAAGCGCAGTGTTACCAAATTTTAACCATTGGATCAAAAACTTACATGACATTGATCCTAGCTTAGATATTCGCACTCTAGATAATCCTGGTGATTTATCTGAAATCACTTGTGTATTGGCATGGAAGCCTTCTGATGAAAATTTTAAAAATTTACCCAATTTAAAATTTGTACAATCGACAGGAATGGGTATAGACCATCTATTAATCTGCGACAGTATTCCAAAAGATGCAATGATCGCAAGAATCGTTGATCATGACATGCATGAACAAATGGCAGAATATGCGCTTTACGGTGCGCTCAAAGCCTATCGCAACATTCAATACTACAATCAATACCAAACTGATAGTTACTGGAAAATGAAACGTCGTCTTTTTAAAAAAGATATTACGATTGGTGTTTTGGGATTGGGTGAATTAGGCTCTTATACTGCTAACACCCTTAAAGATAATGGATTTAATGTAATCGGCTGGAAAAATAGCGCCAATCAACCACAATCTGATATTCAGTTTTATCATGGTAAAGACCAATTGCCTGAATTTTTAAACCAATGCAATATCTTAGTGTGCTTATTACCATTGACCGAAGAAACCCGTCATATCTTAAACAAAGAAACGTTAAAATTATTACCTGAAAATGCTTATATCATTAATCCTGCACGCGGTGGGCATATTAATGAAGCGGATTTATTAGAAGCAATTCAATCAAAACATTTAAGTGGTGCACTTTTGGATGTTTTTGAAACAGAACCATTACCAAGTGATCATCCATTTTGGAAAGAACCTACCATTGAAATTACACCACATATCGCTGCAATGACAAACCCATTAACAGCAAGCCAGCAAGTAGCAGAAAACTTTAGACTATTCAATGAAGGTAAAACACCGAATAACATTGTAGATTTAAAACGCGGTTATTAACTTATGATAAGATGGCAATATCAAGTATCTAGCGAGGTTAACATGCTAAAATTTAATAATGCCATCTTCTATCTTGGTATCTTTATTACAGCGATTGGTGTCTTTATTGGCTTTCCACTGATTTTTTGGGGCAATCAAAATATAGGAATGTATTTTGTCAGCATGATTGCACCCATGGGATTTTTACTATTTTTTACGGGATTTGTTGGTTCAATTGCATTACGACCTCATGAAGAACGCATTAAATCAGACATAGAATCTCGCAAAAAAGCAGAAGACTACCAACGCACTGTTCCAGACTAATTACCAAAAATTATCGACGAGAGCTTAAACGCTGACGATGACTTTCTGACAACACTGCACCCGTGGCAACAGAAACGTTTAAGCTTTCAATCTGGCCGGCCATTGGGATTTTCAATAAAAAGTCACAAGACTCTTTAGTTAATCTACGCATACCTTCGCCTTCTGAGCCCATAATCATGGCTAAAGCACCTGTTAAATTTGCTTCATAAATCGTTTCAGTCGCTTCACCAGCTAATCCCGCCAACCAAATACCACGTTCTTTTAAATCATCTAAAAGACGCGCAAGATTAGTCACTTCAATGAATGGAATACGCTCAGAACTACCACTAGAAATTTTACGTACGACAGGTGTCAAACCGCATGCTCTATCTTTTGGCACAATCACTGCATCTACACCAAATGCTTCAGCACTTCTTAAACATGCACCAACATTATGCGGGTCAGTCACACCATCTAAAATTAGTAAAAATGGTGTGCTTATTTTCTCTAATAGATCAAATAAATCATGCTCATTTTGAGCTGCTCGAACACGTACTTCAGCTGCAATTCCTTGATGACGTGTCTCTTCTCCTACTTTAGACTCCAGCATTTTTTGATTCACCATATTCACAGGCACTTTTTTATCTTTTAACTTTGCTAAAAAAGCCTGTGCTCGCTTATCTAAACGCTGATCATTCAACCAGATTTGAACAACAGAGCCTTGATCAAATGCTGCTTCCACAGCATGAAAACCATGAATCCACATTGTTGTACTCATAAATCACACCTTGCATTATTTTTTGAATGAAAAAAACCGCACGCAGTGCGGTTTTTGTTAATAGTTATACTAAAAATTAGTTACGGTTCATGGCATTTAAATCTTCAAATGCTTCTAAAACACGTGCAACTAATGATACTTGTCCTGCACGTAACCATGCGCGTGGATCATAGTATTTTTTATTTGGTTTTTCTTCGCCTTCTGGATTACCCAATTGACCTTGTAAATAATCTTTATGCTCATTGTAATACTTCAACACACCTTCCCAAGTTGCCCATTGTGTATCCGTATCAATATTCATTTTGATTACGCCATAAGAAATCGCATCACGAATATCTTTTAAATCAGAACCTGAACCACCATGGAATACGAAATCTAAGCTATGTTTTGGTAAATTGAATTTTTCAGAAACATACTGTTGTGAGTTTTCTAAAATTACTGGCGTTAAACGAACATTACCAGGCTTATAAACACCATGAACATTACCAAATGAAGCTGCAATAGTGAAACGTGGGCTTACTTGAATTAATTTTTCATAAGCATACGCAACATCTTCTGGCTGTGTGTATAACAATGAGTTATCGATGTCAGTATTATCTACGCCATCTTCTTCACCACCCGTACAACCCAATTCAATTTCTAATGTCATACCAATTTTAGCCATACGCTCTAGGTATTTAGCTGAAATTTCAATATTTTCTTCTAAAGTTTCTTCAGATAAATCGATCATATGAGAAGAGAATAGCGGCTTGCCTGTTTCTTTAAAAAACGCTTCGCCAGCATCTAATAGGCCATCAATCCAAGGCAATAATTTTTTTGCAGCATGGTCAGTGTGTAAAATTACAGGAACACCATAATCAGCAGCAACAGCATGAACGTATTTAGCACCGGCAACTGCACCTTTAATTGCTGCTTCTTGGCCTTCTAATTTCAAACCTTTACCGATAAAAAATTGTGCGCCACCATTTGAAAATTGGATAATTACTGGCGATTTAGCTTTAGCCGCAGCCTCTAAAACACCATTCACAGATTCTGTATTAACAACATTAACGGCAGGCAAAGCAAAACCTTCTGCTTTAGCGATCTCAAATACCTTTTGTACATCATCACCTGATAAAACACCTGGTTTTACTGCGTCTAAAATTTTAGCCATTTCTCAATCCTCATAATTACCAATTATTGACCGCCGTATTCTATCATAATGAATAAAAATTTCCCGCTATCTACAATCATATTCTTCACCTAAATTCCACCATAGTGCTATTTTCTAAATCTTACATATAATGACTATCTAAAATTTAATTAGTGACCTAAAAATATAAGGTGGCGCTACATGAGTGATCTCTTAGAAAACCCACAAAAAATTCATTCGGATATTATTAATGCTCTGAAAGCTGTTTCTGTCATTATCATTCCGGCAGCGGGTTTGTTTCTGTTCAACATTGC
>CANRJX010000061.1 GCA_947631095.1 uncultured Wohlfahrtiimonas sp. | reverse complement strand
GAGAGAGTTGCCATTATATGGATTCTTTCTTTTCTGTCAAATTTTTTTTACGTACTGGATGATAATTTAGCAATTTTTTGTTGAATCCGAGTATCCTTATCGTAAATATCCGATCGATAAACAGTCTTCCCGTTAGCATCCACCTCAGCTGTCATGTAAATAGTATAAACAGGAAATCTCATATCTTCTTTTAAACGTACGGTTTGTTCTTTACTGCCATCATAAGCTTTCTGAATGCGATCTACTTTCCAATCCTGATCTTTCAAGAAGTACTCAGCTAACTCAACAGGATTTTCTATTCTTATACAACCAGAGCTAAATGTACGTTCTGTTTTACCAAATAAGCTTTTTTGTGGCGTATCATGCAAATAAATTGCATGCTCATTAGGAAACATAAATTTAACTTTGCCTAATGCATTATAACTACCTGGGTCTTGTCGTAAGCGATAAGGGAAATTATTACTATTGTATTGCGACCAATCTATCATTGTCGGATCAATTTCATGCCCCTCTCGATCTAAAACTCGAATTTTAGATCGAGCTAGACGCTCAGGATCTTTTTTAAGCTGAGGAAGCTTATCCTTCACAGCCATTGACCTTGGGACATTCCAATATGGTGCAAAAACAATATGATTCATCGGAGCCATAAACACAGGCGTCGATCTTTGTGCCATGCCAACAATCGTTTTTGCACGAACAGTTTCTACACCATCTTTAACGACATAATATTCAAAGCTTGGTATATCAACTATCAAATAGTGCTCACCAAGATCTTTAGGCATCCAGCGCCATCTCTCAATATTGGCAATTAATTGAGCTATGCGATCTTTCTGTGTTTTATTTAATTCTTTTTGAGTTCGCGCACCGACAACACCATCAGGCTCTAATAAATGCGCAGATTGAAATGTTTTTACTGCATTCTGAGTCTCTGCATCAAAAATTCTTTGGTTATTTTTAGCAGCATCCAAGTAACCTAGTTCAATTAAGCGGTTATTTAACAATAGAACTTTATCATTTTCATCCCCACGAACCATTTTTCCACCAACTGGCATAACAGTTTCTGCAACAGAAAAATCCGTTGTATTTAGGACATCTTTGAGACTATCAATCAAGAGAGAATATTGTTCATGTTTTGGTTCATATTTTGCAGTGATGCCTTGAATATCTTTAATATTTAATAACTCTGTTAATACCTTAACACTGTCAAATTTATCACGCGGTAACAACCAATCCTTCTGCTCAACTACGATCAATTCTGGCTGCCCAACAGAAATATCGCGCAAATAACTTAATATTGCGTCTGTGATTAACAAATCTTGCAACTGCTGATCTTCTAAGCTTTTATCTTCAGCAGCAGCCAATTCATTAAGTTTTTTTACATGATAATTATTTGGGAATAATCCTTTATATTGACTATCTTCTAGCACTTTCAATATTTCCAGCGCTAAAGGAGTCGTTTTGCCATCTTGCAACCAAACAAACATACTGTTTGGATTATTTGCATAAAAACCAGCATAAAATTTTTCAACATCACCTTTATTGGCTCGTAATATATTCTTATTCTTTTCGACCAAAGTTTTAACTACATTTTGTGAAGTATTTACTTGTGGAGTTAAGTCAGTACTAGCTAAAACAACTGGCGAAGCTAGAGCTAACACACAGAACAATATAGTTTTTTTCATCATATTTATAATCCAAATATAGCCTCTATTGAAGCATGTTATTATACGCTCATTTTACGTTGAACGGTTACTGCACATGTCACAACAATCGAATGTTTTTACAAAAGCAACTGCTATTAAACGAATTTTAGCCTTTATTTATGATCTATTTTTGATTATTCCATTAATGATGCTCACGGCATTATTTTGGCTCCCATTCAATAATGGCTTAGCCATAGAACCCGGTAATTCGCTTTACCCACTAATGATCTCAAGTGCATCAATCTTAACACCCATCCTTTTCTACACATATTTTTGGTATAAAGGCGGGCAAACACTCGGTATGAAAAGTTGGAAACTCAAAATTGTCAGTGTTAACGGAAAACCTTTAACTAAAAAACAAAGTGCGACAAGAGCAGCTCTTCTTATTTTTTCATTTGCATTTATCATTGTCGGGTTTAACACTGCATACCTTTTAAACTTCAAAATCCAGGCTTTTATTCCTTTAGCTTTTGCATTGATTGCTCTGCTCGGTCTATTGCAAACTTTTACAGCGAAACGAGCTTCACTTGCAGATTATTTAGCAAAAACTCGAATTATTCAATTACCTAAACTTGAAAAATCAAAAGAGTAACCACATCTTATATCTGTCGCTATTTCTTGCTTTTGTTTCGTGAAGCATTAACTGCTACACTACAAAATCGAGAGATTTACCATCATATTTTATTTAATTGGAGAGTTAATAATGGCTTTTAAATTACCTGATTTACCTTATGCACATGACGCACTTGAACCACACATTGATACAGAAACAATGCATTTACATCATGATAAGCATCACAATACATATGTAAATAATTTGAATGCAGCAATTGAAAAATATCCAGAATTGGCAGAAAAATCTATCGAAGATTTAATCACTCATTTGGATACAATTCCTGCAGACATCCGTGTTGCTGTACAAAATAACGGTGGTGGTCATGCTAACCATACTTTATTCTGGGAAATCATGGGGCCAAATGCAGGTGGAGAACCTACTGGTGAAATCAAAGAAGCAATCGAAAAAACTTTCGGTAGTTTTGATGCATTCAAAGAAAAATTTGCTGCAGCTGCAACAAGTCGTTTCGGTTCAGGTTGGGCATGGTTAGTAGTAGATAAAGATGGCAACTTAGAAGTTATGTCTACAGCAAACCAAGACTCACCATTAACATTAGGCAAAACTCCAGTGTTAACACTTGATGTTTGGGAACATGCTTATTACAAAAAATTCAGCAATCTTCGCCCTGACTACATCAAAGCATTCTGGAACGTTGTAAACTGGAATGAAGTCAATAAACGTTTTTTAGCTGCTAAATAACTTAGCTTCTATACAAAATATTTAAAAGCCCAATATCTATTGGGCTTTTTTATTATGCATTAACTCTGACTAAACTTAACAATGGTATCTTAATACAGGACTAAACAAAAAGCCGTGCTCAACTAAGCACGGCTTTTATAATCATGAGACGAAATTACTCTTCATGCATGATTTGCAATACTAATGTTTCGATATCTTCAGAAGGGATATGACCATTTGGAGTCATAGGCACTGCACCCCAAACACCAGAACCACCAACTGTTACTTTTTCGATCAAATAATCAACTGCATTTGGATCATCTTTATATTTTTCATATACATCATCATATGATGGGCCAATTAATGTTTCGCTTTGTTTATGACAAGCCAAACAACCACTTTGAGTAGCCAATTCTTCATCAATTTGTGCAAATGCTTGTGTAGAAACTACACCAAAACCTAACAACGCTAATGTTAAAACGTGTTTTTTCATTATGACAACCTCTTTATCAATAATATACAAAACAAAAGCCTATACTAAGGCACTACAATAATAACTTATATTATCATTTTTCACTGTGCTTTCCCTAAGAATTTATTTTTTCGAAGGTCTACGCCAATTTTGAATTTGACGCAAAGTCGCCCTTGTTAAGGCCAAAGCCCCCTCAGAAATTGTCGATGAAATCACACTGCCAGCGCCGACTGTCGCACCTTTTTTAATCTCAATAGGTGCAACTAAGGAACTATTAGATCCGATAAATACTTCATCTTCAATAATTGTTTGATGTTTATTCGCACCATCATAATTACAAGTAATCGTTCCTGCGCCAATGTTGACATTATCACCGATGGTGGCATCACCTAAATATGTAAGGTGATTTGCTTTTGAGCCTTCTCCCAGTGTAATATTTTTTGTTTCAACAAAATTACCCACTTTACTATTAGCACGCAATACACTATTTGTACGTAAACGCGCATAAGGGCCTATTGAAACATTCTCATACAACAATGAAGATTCAATCATAGAGTAAGGATACACAACAACACCATCACATAACTTAGCATCTGTAATGTTAGATCCTTGCCCAATATATACGTTATTACCCAATGAAACGACACCAGATAAAATGACGTTTGGTTCAATAACGATATCTTGCCCTTTTAACTTAACATCCCCACGTATGTAAACAGTTTCAGGTGCAATCATAGTAACGCCTGATAACATTAATTTTTTACGTTGTTGATTTTGATAAATTGCTTCCAGCTCCGCCAGCTGAATGCGATCATTTACACCACGTAGCAACGTGAAATCACCTTCAACTGTTTGAATAGTTAAATCATTATCTAAGGCTAATTTCACAACATCTGTTAAATAATATTCTTGTTGCTGGTTATCATTACTTAATTTTGGTAATGTTTCCGCCAACACATGACTAGAAATTGCAAATAACCCACTATTGACTTCAGTAATTGCCTTTTGCTCTTCATCAGCATCTTTTTCTTCCACAATCGCAATCATTTCATTGTTTGCATTGCGAATGATGCGTCCATAACCGAAAGGTTGATCAGCCTCTACTGTTAGCCAACAAATATTTTTATCATCTACTTTAGTCAACATTAACTGTAAAGTTTCAGAGTCTATTAATGGTGTATCACCATATAAAACTAAAACATTACTATCAGGTAAAATATGTGGCATTGCATATTTCATTGCATCGCCTGTTCCTAAAAAGGTTTCTTGCTCAACCCAAGTAATGTCTGTTGCATCTTTATAGGCCGCCTGCAGCTTTTCACCTTCATGCCCATAAATAACAATCATCTGAGCAGGATTTAATTTTCTAGCTGATGCTAATACGTGCGACAACATCGGTTGCCCACCAATTTTATGAAGCGGTTTTGGTAATGAAGATTTCATTCTTGTACCTTTACCTGCTGCCAATATAACCACTGATAGCGCTTTCATACATCCCCTTTTATTGTTTTTCGGTTTTGCCAAATTTTACACTATTTTTTTTAAATATAGGCATGACTGTATAAAAATGCTTGAAAATCTAAAAATGGCACCCGATACTATAAATTCATAACCAAAAACAGTTAAAGGGATCCATATGTCTTCACCACTTCATAATCGTCATCTACTCACTTTGTTAAATCATACTCCTGAAGAAATTAATTACTTATTAAAACTCGCTCATGATCTCAAAGCCGCTAAACGACGAAATGAAGAAGTTAAGCATCTTTTAGGTAAAAATATCGCATTGATTTTTGAAAAAACATCAACGCGCACAAGATGTGCTTTTGAAGTTGCTGCATATGATCAAGGCGCTCATGTCACTTACTTAGATCCTGTCAGTTCTCAGATTGGCCATAAAGAAAGCATTCCTGATACAGCTCGCGTCTTGGGCCGTTTTTATGATGCGATTGAATTTCGTGGTTCACAGCATAAGATTGTTGAAGATCTTGCGAAGTACGCAGGTGTACCAATTTTTAATGGTTTAACGGATGAGTTTCATCCAACACAGTCATTAGCAGACGTATTAACAATCCAAGAACATACAACTAAACCCATCAATGAAGTAAAAATTGCCTATATCGGTGACTCAGACAACAACGTTGCAATTTCTTTAATGATCATTGCTGCAAAATTAGGCATGACCATTCACTTTGCAGCCCCTGAGTCACTGTGGCCAAATCAAAAACTAGTGGATCAATGCCTTGATATAGCTAAAAATACAGGTGCGACAATTGCATGCTTTACTGATCCTAAAGAAGCAGTCAAAGGGATTGATTTTATTTATACTGATGTTTGGGTATCTATGGGTGAAGCTAAAGAAATTTGGGCTGAACGCATCGAACTATTAACACCTTACCAAGTGAATAAAGCACTCATCGAAGCGAGTGAGAACCCTGATGTAAAATTCTTACACTGCTTACCAGCATTTCATGACAGTAAAACTACGGTTGGCGCTCAATTAATCAAAGATTTCCCTCAACTTAAAGATGGCGTTGAAGTGACCGATGAAGTCTTTGAAAGCAAGCATTCTATCGTTTTTGATCAAGCTGAAAACCGTTTACATACGATTAAAGCCGTGATGGTTTCATCGCTGGCATAAATTCAGTATCATTCGCAGTTTAAAATTGCGATAATCCACACTTTATTCAAATAACCAAGGAGCTTCTAGTGTTAAAACATCTACTTACTTGCGCGAGTATCACAATGCTTGCATTTCAGGTTTCTGTTGCTAATACAGAAGCTACTGCCATTGAAACTAATGCCAATAGTGCGGACCCAATCTACGTAGAAATGGTGACAAATAAAGGCAATATCACTTTAGAACTTAATCCCGAAAAAGCGCCTAATACAGTTGGCAACTTCGTTCAATATGTGGTTGATGATTACTATCAAGACTTAGTCTTTCATCGCGTTATTCCTGGCTTTATGATTCAAGGTGGCGGTTTTGATAAAGATCTTAATCAAAAGAAAACACGTGCATCTGTTGATATCGAATCTAGTAATGGTCTAAAAAATGACAAAGGGACGATTGCAATGGCTAGAACAATGGATCCTAACTCTGCAACCAGCCAATTCTTCATCAACACTGTCGATAATGACTTTCTAAACTATACTGGCCCTACAAATCCTGGGTATGCTGTTTTTGGTAAAGTGATCGATGGCATGGAAGTGGTTGAAGCAATCGAACAAGTAAAAACTCAAAGACAAGGTCGCGGTCATGATGATGTTCCCGTTGAACCTATCATCATTGAAAAAATGTCTTTGATCGAAAAACCAACAACTACAACAGAAACTGGTACGTCTGAGGAAAGCAATCCTGCACAGTAACCAGTTTCTGCAACATATTTCAATCATTAGATTTAAGGAGATATATCATGATTAAATTTCACACAAACAAAGGCACTTTTGCCATCGAATTAAACCACGATAAAGCACCTGAAACAGCGGCTAACTTTTTGCAATATGCAAAAGATGGTTTCTTTGAAGGCACTTTATTTCATCGTGTAATCCCAGGATTCATGGTTCAAGGTGGCGGCCTATTACCTGGCATGGAAAATAAAACCGATGGCCAAAGAGCACCAATCAAAAATGAAGCGAACAATGGCTTGAAGAATGTTCGTGGTTCTGTCGCGATGGCAAGAACAATGGATCCTCATTCAGCAACAAATCAATTCTTTATCAACACTGTTGATAACGGTTTCTTGAACTTCACAAGCGAATCTTCACAAGGCTGGGGCTATGCTGTATTTGGTGAAGTTGTTGAAGGAATGGATATTATCGATGCAATCGAAAAAGTAGAAACAACTTCTCGTCGTGGTCATAGTGATGTTCCTGCTGAAGATATCATCATTGAACGCGTAGAAATTATCGAGTAATTAATTGGATATTTCTAATGACCCATCGTGAAGATCATATTGTTTATTTCATCAGTGATCTTCACTTGATTTCAAGCCGACCAGAATTATCTGCGGCTTTTTTTAATCTATTACCGGAAATTAGTAGAGATGCCACAGATTTGTTCATTCTTGGCGATTTTTTCAATTTTTGGGCGGGTGATGATCTTTCGACACCATTAACCATCAAAATTAGCGAAGAACTATCTCAGCTTGCTAAAAACGGCATTAAAATTTATTTCCAACATGGTAATCGTGATTTTGCAGTGGGCAAAAAATATGCCAAAGCCTGCCACATGTCGATTATCCCAGATGTTTATCAACTACCATTTGCACCTGAGATCATTGTTTTACATGGCGATACATTATGTGTTCAAGATGTTAAATATCAACGATATCGCCGCATTATTCGTAATCCACTCATACTCTCATGTCTACGTTCGTTACCAAAAGCATTGCGCTATAAAATTGCTGTACGTTTGCGTGAAGCCAGCAAAAAATCACATGAAAAACGACATCTTTATCAAAAATATACTGTAGATGTTTCAGATAACGAAGTTGAAGCATTATTATCTCAGTATTCAGCCTCAATTATGATTCATGGTCATACTCATAAACCCAATACTCATCATCATCAAAATGGTATTCGCTGGGTATTGAGTGACTGGGAAGAAACAGGTGATTATCTAAAATGGACTGAGAAACAAGGGCTCACACGCCATACTTTCAATATTCCTGCCGTTGAATAATTATCGATTATATTTTTAATATGCTATAAATATTCCCTTATAATTTTAAGTTAATGCATAATTATTAAAGGGATAGGCAATGAATATTATTGACGTTATTAAATCGCGTAAAACTTGTAAAGTTTATGATTCTTCTCGTTCTTTTACCAAAGATCAAATAGATGCAATTAAAACATTGTTACGTTATGCACCATCTTCGGTGAACTCTCAGCCTTGGCACTATTTTTTAATCGAAAGCAATGAAGCAAAAAATAATATTCTGCCTGGATTTATGGAGTTTAATCGCCCTAAAGTCTTAGATTCAGCATTGACAGTAATTTTTGCGGTGCGTAATACGCTAGGCGAAGAACATGTTGAGCTCATTACAGAACAAGAAGATAAAGATAATCGCTTTGTAGATGAAACGAATAAAACTACAGTTGCCGCAGGCCGTAGAACATTCATTAATCTCAATTCTGAAAGCCAAGAAGAATTAAATAAGTGGAATGAGAAACAAGCATATATCGCACTCGGTACATTGCTCTTAGGCGTTGAAGCTTTGGGAATTAATGCAACACCCATCGAAGGTATTTTGCCAAACGAATTAGATAAATTATTGGGTTTAGCTGAGAAAAATCTACATTCTATTGTTGCTGTCACTTTAGGTTATTCTAAAGATGGCGAAGATTACAATGCAACCCTACCAAAATCACGCTTACCTGAAGACGAAATTTTCACATCATTGTGATACGCAATCCAACAGGCTGTTTCTAATTTATAGCTTCGTGTTATGTGATAATCTTTAAACGATTAATCTAATCACATAACTAATAAGTAATATAGACAGGTAATAACAATGAAAAAAATACTCCTCATGCTTTCTCTGTGCTGCTCTACTTTTTCTTTCGCAACTGGTCCATCACTAGTAGATGCTCGCATTCATCCTTTATCGATCAACGAAAAAAATGAACTTTTATACAAATATATCATTGCAGAAAACTCAACCGGCGCTCAAAAAGAATACCCAATCATGACGGGCATAGGCGTGTTTAAAAATAATGAATACACAGCGTTGACTCAAGAAATCATAGAAGTTGATCCTCACATTAAAAACTCTGAAGCTGCGTATTGGATTAAACGCGGACAAAATGAAATGTGGTTTAATCAAGCATGTGAACAAGATGATTTAGTGGAAGAATTTACTGAGTGCAATACACAACAAAACTTAGCTGATCGTTGGTTCACATTAGCAGAATTCAAAGAAATTTATGACATAGATTTATTAAGCGTTCCTCATATTACACTTAGCCCAAGCGATATATACGCTTCAAGCAAAGATCGTGTATTTGTAGAGTATGAATTTGATCAATTTTTAATTTTACAGTTCAAAGTTGAATCATGTTTTGAAAATGGCTTAGCAACACTAATTATGCCTAATACAATAATGAATGATAGCACCAATGAGCGAAACAGTTTAGATCCAATAGCTTTTGATTGCACAATCGCTTCTGCGATTATTATGAAATAGATAAAAAAAAGCGCCTAAATGGCGCTTTTTTTTATTTTAGTTGTAATGTTAAATCCCCATCTTTAATCCAGTTTTTTTGTCGCATCCACCATGCAGCAATTAAACTTAGTAAAATGGGTAAAATAATGTGAAATACTAAAACTAAGCTGGCTGTTTTAAATGAAAAACCCATTGTTTCAAACGCCATAAACTGCCCAACAAAACCACTTGTCCCCATTCCTGCACCTGCTTTGTTATTAATCATTTCAAAACACAGTATGGCGATCGGTGCTGTGATCAATCCCGCTATTGTTGGTGGCACAATAATGTATGGATTTTTAACAATATTACCTATTTGTAACATCGATGTTCCGATGCCTTGTGCAATCGCACCTGAAAAACCATTTTCACGATAACTGATCGAAGCAAATCCAACCATTTGTGCGCTACAGCCTATGACTGCTGCACCCGCCGCAACACTATCTAAACCCAACATAAATGCTAAAGCTGCACTTGAAATCGGCGCTGTTAATGCTAATCCCATCACTGTGGCAACAATCATAGACATAACTAGCGGGTGCTGAATTGTTGCCCAATTAATTGTCTTGCCTAAATAACTCATCAATTCATTCAATGGGATACCAATTAATGTTGCGCTCAATGATCCGATCACCAACATACTGAATGGAACAAGCAATATATCTAATTTTGTTGTTTGATAAACAAGCTTTGCCAGTTCAACAGTGATCAATACTGCGAAATAGCTTCCCGCAACGCCTGCTGTTGTATTACCAAAAGCCCCCACGAATACAGCACCAAACAACAGTAAAGGTGGCGCTTTTAGAGCTGTAGCTACAGCAACGCCAATCGCCGCCCCCACAATCATACTATTCATCGCAAATGAGCCTAGATCAACAAAGTATTGCAATGATAATTGTGTGCCAATCGTTTTAACGATTAATCCAATAAGTAAAGATGAAAACAGTCCAAGCGCAGTAAAACTCAGTGCATCAATAAAGTAAACTTTTGATGAGCACATCACACCTTTTTTCTTTAAAAACTCTAACATTGTGACTCCTCATCACATTTTTTAATTAACTCGGCATATTCGGTACTGAACTTGCTGATTGATTATCTGACTCCATATAAATTGTGCGCGATGGAAATGCAAAATCTGCTCCATGCTTATGAACAATCTCTATAATTGATAAGTACACTTCTTGCTGATATGCCAGCCACTCGGCCCATTTAGTCGTCTTTGTAAAACAATACACCATGATATCCAAAGAAGACTCTCCAAAATTATTAAAATAAACCAGCATCGTTTGTGTCTGATCTATTTTTACATCGCTTTCTAACATTGAGCGGATATCATTGACAATCACACCAATTTTATCAGCGTCTTCATAACGCAAACTAATTTCAGTTTGAATTCTACGATTTGTCATTCTCCCTGGATTTTCCAAACTAATTGAGGAAAACGCCGCATTTGGAACATATAAAGGACGATGATCAAACGTCATAATTTTAGTTAAACGCCAACCGACTTCTACGACCGTACCCTCAATTTGACGATCAGGTGAACTCACCCAATCTCCGATATTGAATGGTCGATCAAAATATAAAATAATACCTGAAAAAAAGTTACTTAGTATGTCTTTACTGGCCAGACCAATAGCAATACCGCCTATGCCACCAAAAGCTAGAAGTCCTGATAAACTCATCCCAAAGTGCTCACCAAATAGCAATACAATAGATAAAGAAATAACAATTTTTAAAACTCGAGTAATAATTTTGGCCGATGTTGGGTCACCATACTTTTTGATTTGTATCTTTTCTAGACCATTAATAATTTTAAATAGTCTATGTAAAATAATAATGGCAATTAATCCACTGGAAGTTATGCTAAGCACTACTGCAGGCACTAATGTGATATGTAAATCAGCCAATGCTAAAATAAGGTATTGCTGAATAACTAACACAAGTCCAGATAACACAAAAGATTTAAAAATACTGGCAATAATTCCCCATTTTTTTTCTTTATATCTTCCACCAATCCATGACAAGATTAAATAAAGAATGAGACCAACAACTA
>CANRJX010000060.1 GCA_947631095.1 uncultured Wohlfahrtiimonas sp. | reverse complement strand
AACAACTGAATCTGATGGATTTAGCATTGCAAATTTCGTTTTTGCTTCACTTCCGCCACCTTTTGCGGCCACATGAATGTCTATTTTGTCGCCAGGCACTAAATTATAATGAATGACAGCAGGTGTATTATCTTTAGTATTGATGCGTTTTCCCATAGGATCTGCCAATACAGACGCCCTTAAAATATTATCAGGATCTGTATAAGCTTTGGCAACGCCTTCATTGATTGCTTTCGTGATGTCAAAACCATCTTCTAGTTGTACTGATGTACCGATGTCAACTAATACTGTCACAATTCCAGTATCTTGACAAATGGGGCGGTGGCCTTCCGCGCACATTCTAGAATTGATTAAAATTTGTGCCATAGCATCTTTTGCTGCTTTGGATTCTTCTCTTTCATATGCCTGTGTTAAGTTTTTAATATAATCTTCAGGATGATAATAAGAGATAAATTGTAAACTATCGTGAATCGATTGAACGATGTCTTCTCGCTTGATAATAGTCACTGAAAACTCCTTGAGTGAATGGGTGGTGATTATCCTGCGGAATCATATCACAAAATAGGAGTTTTATGGTGTGTTTAGCTGTAATAAGAAGAGCAATTCATGGTTTTAAATTCGATGTATCGAAGGTGTTCTTGCTCTAGAAAATTATCCAATTCTAACTGTTGTTTTTCATTGGGAATGTCAATATAAATACAAGAACCTGTGCCGGTAATTTTGGGTGATAAATCTAATTTTGTTAAAACTTCCATGTAGTTCTGCATTTTTGGATACAGTACATAAATGGCAGAGGTACAATCATTTAGGTATTGAGGATGGTTAGATTTTTCTACGGGTTGATTGTTTCTAGTAAGCGCAGGATACTGAAAAACTTTTTGCGTACTAATAGAAATATTTGGGATGATTAAGCCATAAGCTTTTTCAATGGGTGACATCGGAATAAAGAGGTCACCAATCCCTTCCGCCCAAGCACTTTTGCCATAGATGAAAATAGGCACATCTGCACCCAAAGTTCTCCCTAAAGCCTGTAGTTTTTCAGAGCTATAATTTAAATTATATAGCTGATTGATTGCCATTAATGTAGTGGCTGCATTAGAGCTACCACCGCCTAAACCAGCGCCCATTGGAATATTTTTTTTGAGGGTAATATTAATTCCCGTTGCTATTCCACTTTCTTTTTGCAATAAACGAATGGCTTTAACAATTAGGTCATTCGCTTCATGAATGGCTTCATTGTGATAATCCGCACAAATTTTTTCATCATCTCTCAGTTCAAAGCTAATCTCATCTTGTAATGAAATGAATTGAAATAGAGTTTGGAGATAATGGTAGCCATTCGGTTCTTGGCGCACAATTCGTAAAAATAGATTAATTTTTGCAGGTGAGTTAAAAAATAACATATTTTAGTATTTCCAATGCTCAATCAACAAACGTAAGCGAATATCACCTCGTGTTAACTCAATGCTTTGTGGTACATCACGTTTTTTATAGTGAGTCCATTTTTTATATTGAATGTTCCAACCATCTTCTTTAAATGATGTAATTCTATTTTTATCATCGTATCGTAAGGCAGTTGCATTAGCATCCGGTTTGCCTAAAATCCAATTTTTTAAACCAGAAATCGGCCAGTCAAAACCTGTGATTTCAGTAAATAAGGCATCTGGTGATTGGCCTTTGTATGTTTTGTCATCACTGATTAATATGCTTTCTTCAGGCGATACAATTAAGTCAATTCTGCCACTGCCTAAAGGACCTTGAACGATCAATTTAAGATTTTCAGGGGATTCTTGCTCCCAGTTAAAGCTTGCTTGCCCACTATTTTCTGGTGCTTTTAAAGCAGCGCGCCCAATGGCTGTGTATTTTTCTAAAGGTAGATTAGGATCGACGATAGGTGTCGCACAGCCTGCAATCAATGCGATTATCAGCCCGATACTACCTAGACGATTAAACTTTATCATTTCTATATTCTCGCTTCATAAAAGTGCGGAAACTGTAACAAGGTTTATTATATTTGTAAATTATAAATAAAACTAAAACACCCGCTATTGGGAGCGGGTGCTTGCTAGGGAATATTATCAATTAGTCAATATTATTGCTTTGTCTGTCAATAAATGCTTTTGGATATTTTCTAAAACCCTTAGTAACAATTGCAAGATAGAGTATGCCGATTGCAGCCCACACTAGACCTATTTTTAATGCGATGTCTTCTAGGTTGTACCATAGATAAGCGATAAATAGCATACCGAACATTGGTAAAATCAAGAAGTGGATTGTATTTTTGATGCCTTGTCTGTTGCCATCTCTAAAATAACATTGAACAATTACACATACATTCACGATAAAGAATGCGGTTAATGCACCAAAGTTAACTAAGTGAAGTGCAAAGTCTAAATCAAAGAATCCAGCACTTAAAGATACAAGCCCCACAACCACAATATTAAAAGATGGTGTTTTATAACGAGGGCTAATATGACCGAATACTTTCTTAGGTAAAATACCATCACGACCCATTACATACATCATGCGAGATACACCAGTATGTGCAGCTAAACCAGACGCAAATACAGCAAAAATAGCTAACCATAAACCAATCGATTGGAAGAAGGTAGATGCTAGGAATTTACCAAATACTAAATAACCTTCTAGAGATTTTTCACCAGCATATAACAAGACTTCAGGCTGACTTTCTTCAGGATTTGTGAATGTGTAACCTTCAAAAAATAGCTGCATGAAATATGTGATAAAGATAAAAATCACACCACCAATTAATGTGGTTAAGAAAATAGCTTTAGGTACAGCTTTTGCCGCATCTTTTGCTTCTTCTGATAATGAACTTAAACCATCAAAACCAAGGAAAGAGAAGCATAGAATTGCAGATCCAGCCGCCACAACACTAATAGACATTTCCGGGCTAATGAATGGCTTTGAACTCACCAATGTCGCAGCGCCAACACCATCAAAGTAAAGGCCTTTGATAACAAGTGCTATGAAAATGATCATGAGTAAAAGTTGGAAAAATACAATAATACTATTGAAGCTTGCCACAATTTCTACACCACGATAATTGATGTATGTCATTAGTGCAGCTAAAGGAACAACATAGTACCAAATATTAATGTCGCCAAACTGTGATTTTAGATAGATTGTTGCAAGCAAGATATTGATCATCGGGTTAAAAAGATAATCTAGCAATGTACACCAACCCACAACAAACCCAACTTTGGGGTCGATTGATTTTTGAGTATAGGTATAAGCAGAGCCTGCTGATGGGTAACGACGCACCATTTTGCCGTAGCTTAGGGCGGTAAACATCATTGCAACTAGAGTGATAATATAAGCACTTGGAACGTGGCCACCAGTGTCATTGCTTACGATACCAAATGTATCGAACACAGTGAGTGGTTGCATATATGCCAAACCGATCATTACAAGTTGCCATAGCACTAGCGTTTTTTGAAGTGTTGCAGTGCCATTATTGGTAACGTTAGGAGATAACGTTTGTGAGTTAGATAACATAACTTTATTTCCCCAGCCTTTCTTAAGCATGTTTAATGAGAGATAAATATGCGCGTTAATTCAGAAGAATTATTGCCCCCTTGTGTGCGAGTCAAATACCCAATATAAATTTAACTCTAAAAAAATCCCATTAAGGAAATGAGAAGTCAACGGATTTTACAGCATTTTATGTATTTGGCTAGCCTTTTTTCTATTGAACATAGATAATTTAGAAAATAATTTGTAGATAATTGATTTTTAACGATTTAAAGGTTAAATGATTTCAATTGTTCGCAAGCAAATTTTATCTTTTCACTGCATGCTTTACTATACCAATAGTAAGCTTCACCAATATTTTTAGGTGTACCTCTACCGATTTTATACCAGTGAGCAACCGTCAGTATAGCCCTCCATTCACCTGTATAAGCTAGCTGTCTGTACCAATTTAATTGTTCTGAGGGATTGTCAAAGCTAATCGCTGCAAGTACGAGAAAGGACTCTGGGGTGCCAGAAGCGCTTAAATGCTGTTTTGCACCAGCTTTATTTTTAGTGACACCATCGTAACCGTTCCATAAAATCATGCCTATATAATAATTAATGTAAGGCATGAGGTATTGTGCGCTTTTAGCGGCATTAAAGTAATCTAAAGCCTTTAGCTGATTTCTGGTAAAAGTTGCACCATCATAGCTTTGGTTGCCAATGTAATAGAGCAATCCCACATAAAAAGCATATTCTGGATTTAACTTATCTGCTTTTTCAGTGAGTTGACGAACGGTTAAACGTTCTTTTTTGATCATTTGGAAAATTGACGTTTCAATGTAGGTATCTCGTTTCCAGCCCACCCAAAAGTTTGGATCATCAACATTGTAGGTGTGATGATTGGCAATAGAATTCTGTTCCTCATTATTTGCAGATGCTAAGGAAAGCAATGTTGTGACTAATAATATGAATATAAACTTAACCATGCTTTGCCTTCCCTGAATAACTTGAATCGTTTGAGAAATTATATGGTTTTAAGATTAAGATATTTTAATAATATTATGCTATTTTTTGATCTAAGTAACGTAAAAAGTGGTTTAAATATGTTTTTAGTTAATTGATTATATAAATTGCGAATATTTGCAATAAATAATTTAAATTATTTATGCTATTAATAGATATTAATTAAACTTATTTAATAATAAGTAAATAAAAGAGCATAAGAAAATAACAAGAATAATTATATAAAATGGATAAATTAATAGTAATCCTAAATAAAGCATACACATTATATATACAGCAGTAAATAGTGAGGCAGACCACAACATGATTTGATATGCCAATTTATACTTAAATGAAAATAAAGTAGTGATGATCATCCCGATTAATAGGTATCTCACTCCTTTAAACAATAAGACAATATCTAATTGAAGATTGAAATATAAAAGTAAACGGCTGGCTTCAAACCAAAATTTTGAAACAAAAGGGTAGAGATAAGAGAATACAGGAAAAAGCTCTTTCGAAATACTCATTATAAAATAATGAATCATTAGAAAGAGCAATAAGCATATGGGTAAAAAAATTTTAAAGAATTTACTCATTAATTAACTGAGATTTAAGTTGATTTAACTCCGGATTTAAAGGATCGGCTTTTAAACCTAGATCAGCGTAATCTAATGCAGAAAAATAATCACCATATTCAAAAGCACGTTTTGATAAATTTAAATAATGGTTTGCTAAGCGGTCTAATCCTGATAGCGCTTCAATGCTATTTGGATCGACTTCTAATGCTTGATGATAAATCGATAGGGCAGAGCCTTGATAAGGTTCGCTTAATTGACCTTTGTTCCAAGCGTTATTTGCTTGCTGCATTAATGCTGCGATTTCAGGCGAACTTGGTGTTGATTCTTGTTCTTGTACTTGGCCAGCTGATGATTCTAATTGCAATGATTCCATGTTTAAGCCAAAAGGAGCATCACCATAAAAGTTTTCTGGCGTTGCTTCAGTCTCCTCATCCTCTTCTACAGATGAAATTAAACTTAATGCAGGCAAATTAGTTTGTTGTTCTGCATTAGAGCTTGCTTCGCTGAGCAGTTCGATTTCTTCAAATACTAGTTTTTCTTCTGTTTTTGGTCGTCTGATAGGTGGCTTATAAATAAAAGATTCACGCACCTCCTCAGAAAGAGAAGGGTTGAAAATCGCTTTACCTAAATCATTGGCACGATCAATACTATATTTAGGCAATCCTTCATGTTTTGAGTCGCTGCCCATCATAAAATATGCAAACACTAGACAGATAAATAGGAAACAACCTGTGACAAATAAATTAAAGCCCTGAAACCATCCCCAACCTAAAGAGCTGCCATGTTTATTAGCTTTTTTACGTTTGATGATTTCAGCCTCTTTATTTTGTTCACCAACATTTTTGGTTTCAACATGTACAGAGTCTTTATTGCCATTTTCAGGATTTTTGAGGTATTTAAATGTTGGTTCCATATTAACTTTGTCCAATGTCGTATTCAATTGCAGTCAGTGCTTCGTTTAATTCAAATAAAGGTAGCCCCACAATGCCTGAGTAGCTGCCTTCAATTTTTTGAATGTATCGAGCCATCAATCCTTGAATAGCATAACCGCCAGCTTTATCTTTGGGTTCTTGAGTTTCCCAATAGCTCGCGATGAAGTGATCTGATAAGTGAGTCAAAGAGACATGGCTAATACATGTCTTGATAATTGTTTGTTCTTTGTGTTGCAACGCAATCGATGAAAAAACTTGATGAGTTGTGCCAGACAGCAACTGCATCATGCGATAAAAATCTTCATAATTTTGTGGTTTACCCAAAATTAGATCATTTTTCGTCACGATGGTATCAGCAGTTAATATTGGTAGCTCTACATTTTTTAGTAGCTCTCGTGCGACCAATGCTTTTTGTTGAGCCATACGTTCAACATAAACGAGAGGTGTTTCTGCTGAGATTACAGATTCATCCATATCGATATCAATCACTTTAAAATTGATACCGATTTGTTTGAGCAGTTCTTGCCGTCTAGGCGATTTTGACGCAAGTAGGATCATTGGCTTTTAACAATTGAATCAATCGCTTTTAGCTTTTGCAATAAAGCTTCGATTTCAGATAATTTAATCGCATTAGGGCCATCTGATAGAGCATTGTCAGGATCAGGATGAGTTTCCATGAATAATCCACCTACGCCAACAGCGACAGCTGCTTTCGATAATACAGGTACAAATTGACGTTGACCACCAGAGCTTGCGCCTTGTCCACCTGGTAATTGCACAGAATGTGTTGCATCAAATACAACAGGGCAATTGGTCTCTTTCATGACTTCTAATGAACGCATGTCTGACACTAAATTGTTATAACCAAATGAAACACCGCGTTCGCAAACCATAATGTTTTGATTGCCTGTTGCGCGAGCTTTTTCTACCACATGAACCATATCCCAAGGTGCTAAAAATTGACCCTTTTTGATATTTACAGGTTTCATCGTTTTAGCAACATTTTGAATAAAGTTGGTTTGGCGACATAAAAATGCAGGAGTTTGTAAAACATCTACTACTGAAGCAACTTCATCCAAAGGTGTGTCTTCATGAACATCTGTTAAAACAGGCACGTTTAATTCTTTGCGAATTTTTTCAAGAATTTCTAGGCCTTTTTCGATGCCAGGGCCACGATAGCTGTTCACTGATGAACGATTTGCTTTATCAAAAGACGATTTATAAATAAATGGGATATTCAATCTGTCACAGATCTCTTTTAAACGGCCTGCAACTTCAAATGTCATTTCTTCTGATTCAATCACACAAGTACCAGCGATTAAGAAGAAAGGTGTATCATTGCTAACAGGAGTTTGGAATAAAGGAATATTAACCATTGAGCTTAACCTTCTTGTGAGTAAATGTTTGTAAGTGCTGTGAGTAATAAATCAGCGGTGCCTTTGTTACATGCCATCGGCAAATTATACAATGTTGACAGTCTAATTAATGCTTTGACATCAACATCATGAGGCATTGAAGTTAAAGGATCTGTGAAGAAAATCAATAAACCCAATTCATCAGTACAGATCAGGCTGCCTAATTGCTGATCACCACCTAAAGGCCCGCTTTTTAAACGTGTTAAGTTTAAATCAGGATATGCTTCTAATATGATTTTGCCTGTTGTTCCTGTTGCATATAAAGGAAACTGTTTAAAAAACTCATAATGTGGTTTGATCCATTCAACCAACTCTAATTTTTTTTGGTCATGGGCAACTAAACCAATGCCTTTATGCAGCATAATTACTCCTAATGATTATTGAATTTTTTCGACAGACTGTACTTTTTTGTTGCTATCAAATGTGATTTTAACATTCTCATGAGCTGTTTTTTCACCCGTTGATAGTGTTGTTAGATAAGTATAGTGCCAAATATTTGGATGATAAGCATCACGCACTAAAGGCGTACCAAGAATACGTTGTACTTCACCTTCCGACATTCCTGGCTTAATTTGCGCTAAACGGGTCTCAGGTACTTGGTTGCCTTGTGAAATTACTGTGCGTTGTAAGCCCGGTAAATTTGAGCACGCCGCCACAAAGCATGTCATGAATAATAGACTGCTGATTTGTATGATTCTTTTTTTCATCATCATTTTTGTCTCAATTTAAGTCGATAAATTGCGATAATTCTATACTAGAATGCGCTTTTATAAAAATAATCTTTGCTCCTGTGGAATTTACTCTATAATTTCGCCATGTTTTTAAAATAACCGGACAGAATGGCTAGAGAGTATCTTTTCATCGAGAGCGATGAAGCATTAAAAAAATGGGTGAGCAGTCAAGAGAATTTAACTGAAATTGCTGTAGATACTGAGTTTATGCGCTTTCGTACCTACTTTTCTAAATTATGCTTAATACAAATGGCAACGGATAAAGAGGCAATTTGTATTGATCCATTAGCGATTACTGATTTTGAGCCATTATTATCTATATTGACCCATCCTAGAATCATTAAAATATTTCATTCTGCCAGCCAAGATTTGGAAACGTTGTATACCACTTTTAATTTAATTCCTAAGCCAATCTTTGATACTCAAATTGTTGAAACAGTTTTGGGTGCTGATCATTTGATGAGCTATCAAGATACTGTGGAAATGCGTTTGAATGTTTTGTTAGAAAAAACAGAAACTCGTACAGATTGGGAAAAAAGACCATTATCGCAAAATCAAATTGATTATGCTTACGATGATGTGACGTATCTTTATGACTTATATACATTAGTTAAAAATAAAATCGAAACATCTGAAGAAAAGCGTATTTTTCATGATAAAACTGAAGCTTTATATATGGTGGATAAATATGCACCTAATCCAGACAATGCTTGGATGAAAGTTAAAGCTCGTAAAACATTGCGTGGTCGACGTTTGCAATTATTAAAATTGCTTGCTAAAAAACGAGAAGAAATTGCCATAGAGCGAGATATGCCAAAACGTTGGGTTGTCAGTGATCCTGCATTAATTGATATTGCGAAGGAATTTAGTCAGCCAAGCGTTAAAAATTTGGCGAGTTATTTTGAAAAGCAATATATGGCACCATTATTTCAACCCATCATTGATGATTTTTTATCCACACAAGATTAGTTAGGAAGCGAAATGCGTTTATTATTAGCACTTTTATTGCCTTGGTTACAATTTTTCACGATTGGTCGTCCATTTTCAGGTATCATCTGTTTGATTTTACAATGTACATTGATTGGCTGGATTCCTGCCGCAATTTGGTCTGCATATGCTTTATCGCAATATGAGACAGATAAGAAAATCAGAAATGCTCAAATATATAATCGACAATTTAGAGACTAAATTAGTAAATGTTATATAAAAACCGCTGCTATCCAGCGGTTTTATATTGCCCTAAATTTTCACTAATTTATACTGTGGGCAGTGATGTTTTGGATTAATCACAACAAATTCATAATGTTCAAAATCGCGTAAGACTTTCTTAAATTCTATCGTTGCTTTCTCTAAGCTCCAGTCCGTTGGGAAATAAAATCCATCAAAAGGTACATCGTATAGATTGGCTGAGAATTTATGCGAAAACTCCGTGAATCCACTATAAAACAATGCAATTTCTCCTTTCCATAGAATGTGAAAGCTGCCATTACTTTGTTGTTGAAACATGATTTCATGATTGGCACAAGCATCGTGTCCCGCAAGATAAATACTAAAAGCACATCCTTCACTCTCTAAAGATGGTTCAGAATCAATGTGAAATACCTTTCCATTGAGCTCTGAAAAATCAAAAGGGTGATGAATATCCCCAATCATGAATCCTTGTTCATCTGACCAATGAGTTGAGGACAATATGCAGTTGTGATAATTGTTCCATAATGGTTTGGATTGCCAATAGGCTAAGCTTGTGTAGTCATCATCTTCTTCTTCGTCATCACGATCAGGTTCATTGGCATAATAATCTTCGCTGATTAAATGTAAATCAAACCATAATATTCCATGATTATCCAATCGACCTGACCAATTAAGTTCGCGTAGGTTATGCGGTTCAGGATATGCGCTATCAATAAAAGTGATTGTTTGAGTCATAATTAGTTCAAGAGAGTAGGAGTGGGAAGAGTTTTTCATTGTAACGATACTCGATTTTGATTACCATCATCCATTCAAAGTCATGACACAATCGGAGTAACGATGTTAAAAATCTTAGGGCTTTTCGCCATTATGGCGGCAATATCTGCGATTGTTTATAAAGTATTTTTTGGTTTACGAAAAAAACATATTGGTTCAGGGAATATTTTTTATGTTTGCACTGATGGGCAATTTAATGAATCTTTAGAAAGTAATAAACTTCACCAAGAAAATTTATCAATCGTTACAGTTAAGCAGAATGATGAACTAGCGATTTATGATGCGATTTTGACGCATGAATTTACTAATAAAGATTATCCATTTGCGCATAAGGTTTTGGTGGGTGGAATGCCTATCGGTTATCTATCCCATGAAGTTGCACAAGCTTTAAAGCAGGAAAAAGATGAGCTAGGTATCCATGCGGGTGTGATTTATAGCAAAGTACGAATTATTAAAGATAAGGCAGGGAAGATTCAATCTGTGGCGATTGATCTACCAAGCGTAGAAGCATTAGCAAAAGTCTTATCGAATCGATCTTTTGAGCATAGCTTAGAAAAATTTGAGAAATATAAATTAAAGCATAAAATTTAAGGCAATAAAAAGCTCCTATAAAGGAGCTTTTTATTATGTGTGATTATAAGCCTGATTTTAGGCTTGCTTCAATGAAGCCATCTAAATCACCATCCAATACTGCTTGAGTATTACCCATTTCATAGCCTGTACGAAGATCTTTAATGCGTGATTGATCCAATACATAAGAGCGAATTTGGCTGCCCCAACCCACGTCAGACTTTGAATCTTCCAATGCATCCGATTGTTCACGGCGTTTTTGCATTTCAAATTCATACAGCTTTGAACGCAACTGATTCATCGCAACTTCTTTATTACGATGCTGAGAGCGATCATTTTGGCACTGCACAACGATATTTGTTGGTAGATGTGTAATACGTACCGCAGATTCTGTTTTGTTAACGTGCTGCCCGCCAGCGCCTGATGCACGATAAACGTCAATACGGAGATCAGCTGGATTGATCTCAATGTCTACATTGTCATCAATTTCAGGCGAGATAAAGATCGCACAGAATGATGTATGGCGTTTGTTATTGGAGTCAAAAGGAGATTTACGAACCAAGCGGTGGATGCCTGTTTCTGTTCTTAACCAGCCATAAGCATGATCGCCTTCAAATTTGATCGTTGCAGATTTTAAGCCAGCAACATCACCAGGAGATTCTTCCAAGATTTCAGTTTTGAAACCTTTATCTTCACCCCAACGCAAATACATGCGCATCACCATTGAAGCCCAATCTTGTGCTTCTGTACCACCTGCACCTGCTTGAATGTCCATAAATGCGTTTGCGCTGTCTAATTCGCCTGAGAACATACGACGGAATTCTAGGGCTTCAACATCTTTTTCATAAGTGGCTAAATCAGACAATACCATTTCCAGAGAATCTTCATCATTCTCCATTTCACAGAGTTCTAATAAATCTTTGGCATCATTGAGTTGAGCAGTTAAATCGCGGATGTTGTAAACGATATTTTCTAGAGAAGAACGCTCTTTTCCGAGCTTTTGAGCATATTCTGGGTCATTCCAAATCTCAGGGCTTTCTAATTCCATAAGAACTTCTGTTAAACGCTCTGACTTTCCATCAAAGTCAAAGATACCCCCTAAGATCATTCAATCTTGTTAAGAGGTCATCAATTTTTTCGTAATGTAAATTGAGTTCCATGCTGTTTCCTTTTGACTGGGTAAAAAATTTAAGTCGGCTATTATAGCGCTAAAATG
>CANRJX010000059.1 GCA_947631095.1 uncultured Wohlfahrtiimonas sp. | reverse complement strand
ATTCATAAAAGCGTTATTCATGGTGACTATAACATTCAAAATGCAACCTTTTTCTATGGTGTAGACAGTGAAATTGCTGCTTTACACATAAAAAAACTTGAAATTAAACCCGGGGAAAAAATTGCAATTTTAGGAAGAAATGGTGCTGGTAAATCTACATTATTACAAGTATTAGCAGGTCTATTAGAGCCGCGTTCTGGTGTTGTAGGATTAGATGGCGTGAGTTTGTCGCACATTGATACAGCAGATGTGAGAAGAGATGTAGGCTTAATGGGGCAGGGTTCTAGCTTGTTCCATGGAACAATTAGAGAGAATTTAGTTCTAGGTGCACCTTGGGCAAAAGATGAGGATGTATTAAAAATCCTAAAAATGACTGGTGCTGCTGAATTCATCAGTAAAATTCCTACAGGTTTAGATCATATGATTGCTGAAGGTGGTGCAGGTTTATCAGGTGGTCAAAGACAATCTTTATTATTGGCGCGTATTTTAATTCGTAAACCTTATATTTTATTGTTAGATGAGCCAACAGCAGCATTAGATGATGTAACAGAAAGGCATTTATTGGATGGATTAAAAACTTTAGTTGCCGATAAAACAATGATTGTTGCCACTCATAAAATGAGCATTGTCGATATGGTTGACCGAATTATAGTGATTGATAATGGCCAAATTGTCTTGGATGAGTCGAAAGATGTTGCACTCGCCAAATTATCAGGCAAATCTAAATAAAAGGAGTGTTTATGAAAAAGATATCGAAAGATGACCATACTCTATTGCTAGATTATTATGAGGATAAACAACGTTACAATGATCAAATTAATGATGCTGAAATTGTGCGTTCATCACGAATCATTTGGGTGAGTTTCTTATTGTTAATTGCTTTATTGATTTGGTCTTATTTTGCAGTTTTAGTTGAGGTTTCAACAGGCACAGGTAAGGTTGTTCCTACATCAAAAGATCAGGTCATTCAATCTTTAGAAGGCGGGATTATTTCAGAATTATATGTTAAAGAAGGGGATGTGGTTGAGAAAGACCAAATTTTAGTGCAACTAGATTTAACAAAAACTGAGGCAAATGTTGAAGAGAGTGCTTCAAAATATCGTGCAGGATTGGCCAGTATTGCTCGCTTGGAAGCAGAAGTGAATGGCACAGACTTAAAATTTCCAGATGAATTACAAAATTATCCATTGCTTATATTAGCGGAAACGCGTCTTTATAATACGAGAAAAAAAGCTTTGGCGGAGTCAGTTGAGAGTTTACAAAGATCACTTGAATTAGTGCAGGAAGAATTAATATTAACTCAGTCATTGGCTCAACAAGGTGCTTCAAGTAATGTTGATGTGCTCAGACTACAAAGACAATTATATGATTTGGAAATGAAAATTACAGATAAACAATCCGAATATATGGTCAAAGCTCGCGAAGAGTTGAGCCGCATACAGGCGGATGTTGAATCTTTAGAATCAATCATTAAAGGTAGGGCAGATTCACTATCACGTTTAACTTTAAGATCACCAGTGAGAGGCATTGTAAAAAATGTGATACTCACGACCAAAGGTGGTGTTGTGCCACCTAATGGTGAACTCATGCAGATTGTACCACTGGATGATCAGTTGCTAATTGAAGCCAGAATGTCACCAAGGGATATCGCGTATATCCACCCAGGACAAGAGGCTAAGGTGAAAATCACTGCTTATGATTATGCAATTTTTGGCGGATTAGAAGGTAAGGTGCAAGTAATCTCTCCAGATACCATCCAAGATGAGGTAAAGCCTGAGATTTTCTACTACCGAGTGTTTATTCTGACAGAAACAGATTCATTAACGAATAAGAAAACAGGCATCTCATATCCGATTGTGCCGGGTATGGTTGCTTCAGTTGATATTAAATCCGGTGAAAAGACTGTATACGATTATTTGATGAAGCCTTTTGGACGTATTTCAGAGGCTATGCGAGAAAGATAATGTAAGAAAAAAGCCCGATTTATTCGGGCTTTTAGTTATTAATAATATTGAATTATTCTGCCATCAATTGTCCCATCATTCCTAGCGTTTCATGCTCTAAAATATGGCAGTGATACATACGTAATCCTTTCTCTGTTTGAATGAAACGGATTGTTACTTTTTCATAAGGGCGGATATTAACTGTATCTTTAAAACCATTGATTTCCGGCTTAGATTTTTTATTTTGATAATCATGTTCTATCACTAGAAATTGTGTTCCATGAATATGAAAATTATGATCCATATGAGAATTATTAAAAATTACCCATTCTTCAACTTCACCAGCTTTTAATGTCACATCATTACGATGCATATCATGCATTTTTCCATTGATTAAAAACAGCATTTGATTATGATTCATGACTTCAGTGTATTCAATTAAACGCTTGATTAAAGGTGCTGAATATTGCGGTAGAGAGCGGATATTTTTCGGTAAACTGATTTCTGCAGTTTTATGCAATTCTACAGTTGCAAGCGTCATCGTTGCATCTGGCGGAACCATTCCCATTTTCCCACGGTTATAAGCTAAAGACTTTAAAGATACTTTACCGTTTGCTGTTGGCACAATTAACAATTCAACACGTTCCCCAGGCGTTAATAATAAATGGTGAATTTCTTGTGGGTTTTCGATAAATCCACCATCTGTTGCGATGATATAAATTTTTGTATCTTTCAAAGAAAGATTGAGGTATTTAGCAGAGCATGCATTCCAAACGCGAACACGCGTTGGTTTATCTAAAGTGATGTTAGGATTCAGTGCGCCATTGATTAATATAAATTGGCCTTCTCTGCCATTCATCCAATCATTAAAGCTATTGTTTGCAATTTTTCCATTATCTTGTAATTTTAGATCTGAGAATAGCCAATTTTGTTGTGCAAATTCTGCATAAGGATCGTTTTTAGCTTTTACAATAAATGCGCCAGCTAAACCACGATAAGCTTGTTCTGCTACGGTATTATGCCCGTGTGGATGATACCAATATGTCCCTGCTGTACCTTCAGGAATGGTGAAACGATAAGTATGTGTTGCACCTGGCTGGACTTCATCTTGTGGATTACCATCTTGGTCTGATGGTACTAAAACCCCGTGCCAATGAATGGTTGTTGATTGAGGTAATTGGTTATTTAAAGTAATTTCTACTGTATCGCCTTCATATACTTCTATAGTAGGGCCAGGAATTGAATCATTATATGCCCAGAAATCTGTAGGTTTACCTTCAATAATCTCGACGTTAACCGGCTTTGCCGTTAAGGTTGCTTTAAATAAATTAGGCTCATTACTGTCATTTTTTAGCATAGGTAGTGCAGGTAAATTTGCACCTTGTGGCATGCTTTCAAACGGCAATAAATGTTTATTAGCATTTTGCATCTTTGCAATGTCTTGAGCTGTTAATTTGCGATTACCTAATTGATATCCAGGGGTAATCATTTGGGCCATATCATGTTCGCCACTCATATTTCCATGCCCCATATTGCCATGATTCATCTTGCTATGGTCCATATTTTTATGACCATTATGTTGACCAAAAGCTAAAACATTACTTGCAATAGCCGCGCCCATAAGAGAAGCCGTATGAATAATAAATAGTCTACGTTTCATAGTTATTCCTTTAATGAATATATAAATTTTAAAATTAAATAAAAAGTTAATACATTCAATAGAATATTGGTGGCTTGTGGTCTATGATTAAGTCAATCGAGTAAAGTGCTTCAGCAAAATTATTATATAGTTTTGTGGTGAGCGGATATGAAAGCGCTGAAGGTAAAATTTTGGCAATATTATTAATGCCAGCAGTACATGACATCGCTAATGCATTACAGTAAATCTCACAATCAATATATGCATCACTAGATTGATGATTCATGTGAAGGTTATTATTATGTGATACAACTTCTGTAGTGATTGATTGATGATTAGGCAATAAAGAAGTGTTTGCTAAAACAGCAAAAGAAAAGTTAGAAATTAATATTGTGATAATCAGTAACACAATGCAAAATAATTTATTTTTTATCATGCGAAGTATTGTAGCGAAAAGTCATTAGCGCTCAATTAAATTTACATATGATTTACATTCAGTTTTGATTAAAAGTGTTTTGGAGGAATCATTATGCAACAACAATCTCAGGCTTTTTTAGATGCAATTAAAAATAATAATGTAGAAGAAGCAAATAAGCAGTATTTGGCAAATCGTTCTGTAATTTTTTCAAAAGATAAAGAAAAACGTACTGCTTTACTGATTGCTGCAATGCATAAATATTATGATTTGGTGCAATATTTAATTATGATTGGTGTGGATATTAATGCACAAGATAATAAATGTTTTAATCCATTTTTATGGGGTTGTATTCATAATGATGTCAAGTTGGTTCGAATGATGGTCAATGCTGGTGCAAATATTGAAGTTTTGACGCGTTTTGGTGGCAATGGTTTAGTACCCGCTGCTGAAAAAGGCAATGTAGAAATGGTTGAATATTTATTAACAAAAACAGATATTAACCCGAATCATACGAATTATTTGGGTTGGACGGCATTAATCGAAGCGATTATTTTAAATGATGGCGGTGAAAAACAACAAAAAGTGATCGAGTTATTGCTGACGCATGGCAGTGATCCAAACATGGTAGATCCTTATGGTAAAACGCCATTAACTCTGGCGAAAGAAAAAGGATATACAGAAATTGCAGAGATGATTGCTAAACACGGTGGAATCTAACACAATGTAGTCATCGAGAATGACCTAAGAAGAGGAATGTATGGCAGAAAATTTGCAAACTTATTGGTTGCAAGTCGGGCAACAAGCACGTAAAGCAAGTAGCTCTTTATTGAAAGCAAGCACCGCAGAGAAAAATAGAGCACTACAATTAATTCATGATGCAATTATGCAAAATGTGGATTTGATCATTTCTGAGAATCAAAAAGATTGTGATGTCGCGCGTGAAGGTAGTTTAAGCGAAGCATTTATTGATCGTCTTTTATTAGATAAATCGCGCATTGAATCTATGGCACAAGGTGTTGTTGATATGATTGCGCTGCCTGATCCTGTTGGCGAAATCACGGATGTTAAACCAAGACCTTCTGGTATTCAAGTCGGTAAAATGCGAGTGCCGTTGGGTGTTGTTGGAATTATTTATGAAGCACGCCCAAATGTTACGATTGATGCGGCTGCACTTTGTATTAAATCTGGTAATGCTGCGATTTTACGTGGTGGCAGCGATGCATTTCATACAAATCAGTGTTTAGCAAAGATTTTACAAGCGGCATTATCACAAACGGAATTGTCTAAACATTCTGTACAGATCATTGCAACACAGGATCGCGCAGTGGTTGATTTAATGGTCACTGCTAAAGATTACATTGATGTCATTATTCCTCGTGGTGGAAAATCTCTAGTCTCTCGCATTAATGCAAGTGCAACTGTACCTGTTATTAAACACTTAGATGGTGTTTGCCATACATTTGTGGATGAATATGCCAATTTAGATTTGGCGGTTAAAGTAGTTGATAACGCAAAAACTCAACGTTATGCACCGTGTAATACATTAGAAACATTATTAGTGCATGAAAAAGTAGCAGAAGAGTTTTTGCCAAAAATTGGTGAGATTTTTGCAGCAAAAACTGTAGAAATCAGAGCATCACAAGATGTTCAAGAGATTTTAAATCAACATGATATTTCGAGTGTTATTGCCACTGAAGACGATTGGTATGAAGAGTATTTAGGGCCAACCGTTGCGGTGAAAATTGTTAAAGATTTAGAGGAAGCGATTGAGCATATCAATCATTATGGCTCTCATCATACTGATGTGATCATCAGTGAACATTACTCGCATACAACGACATTTTTAAGAATGGTTGATTCTGCTTGTGTCATGATCAACGCTTCTTCGCGTTTTTGTGATGGTTTTGAGTTTGGTTTGGGTGCAGAAATCGGTATTTCTACAGATAAAATTCATGCTCGTGGCCCTGTTGGATTAGAAGGGCTGACTTCACAAAAATATATTGTTTTAGGTCACGGGGAGATCAGAACTTAAATATATAGCCTATAGTTAGTGGCTTACAGTTGTTTATTGATCATGAATAACTATGCCATTAATGATAGAATGTTTCGGATTTCCATTCAGTTAGGAGTAAGTAATGAAAGAACAAACTTTAGAATTGATTCGTCAACAAGTGACGGAAAATCCTGTAGTTATTTATATGAAAGGTACACCACAATTTCCAATGTGTGGCTTTTCTAGTCGTGCTGCGCAAGCATTGGCAGCAACAGGTATTCCTTTTGCTGCTGTGAATATTTTTGATGATGAAAATATTTATAACTTTTTGCCACATTACCAAGATTGGCCAACATTCCCACAAATTTATGTGGGAGGTGAATTGATCGGTGGTTGTGACATCACTTTAGAATTATATGAAAGTGGTGAGCTGAAAGAGTTAATGCAAGCAGCGGTTGATGCGGCAGCAAAATAAGAAACTTAAAAAGTCCCAGATGATGGGACTTTTTTCCATAGAGTAAAAGAGTTAGGAGATCAAATGAAAGTAGTTGAAGTTAAGCATCCATTGGTAGCACACAAATTAGGATTGCTGCGTCAAAAGGATATCAGTACAGCAGAATTTAGACGTTTATCTTCAGAAATTACCACCTTACTTGCTTATGAAGCGACTAAAGATTTAGCTTTAGAAACTGTCAGCATTGAAGGTTGGGCGGGTGCGGTTGAGGTTGAGCGTTTAAAGGGACGTAAAGTAACGGTTGTGCCAATTTTACGTGCAGGCATTGGTATGTTAGATGGCGCATTGGAAAGTATTCCAAGTGCACGTGTTTCTGTGGTTGGTTTTGAGCGTGATGAAGAAACTTTGGAACCGCGCGCATATTATGCAAAATTAACAACATATATGGATGAGCGCACTGCAATCATTTTAGACCCTATGTTGGCAACGGGCGGTACTTTGATCGCAACGATTGATTTATTAAAAGCTAAAGGCTGTACAAAAATTAAAGGATTGTTTTTAGTTTGTGCACCAGAAGGTTTGGAAGCAGTCAAAGCAAAACATCCTGATGTAGAAATTTTCACAGCGGCGATTGATCAAGGTTTGGATGAAAATGCATATATTTTGCCAGGATTAGGCGATGCTGGTGACAAAATATTTGGTACAGTAATACACGATTAAATAGCTAAGGAATGATTCGGATGAAGGTAAAAGTAGTCGTAGCCACAATGATTTCTTTGGGTGCTTTATGGCACTCTTCTTTTGCACTTAATACAAAAGAGATATCTGCTTTTACAAAGGGGAAAGCCTTCATTCAAACTAATGACATAAAAGGCTATGAAGCGTCACTCGCTGAATTGAAAGGGACGAGAGTTGCACCTTACCTTCAATATTATTATGTGCAGCAAAATTTTAAAAAATTACCAAGGGATGTGGTTTTAAATTTTATACAACATAACTCTAACGAGTTGTTCGCAAGTTCTTTAGAGAATGACTTTTATCGCTATGAGTTAGATCAAAAAGAATATGGTTTTATCATTGAACAATTACATGATACTTCGACGCAATATTTACGTTGTATTTATGATGATGCAATTTTAAAAACTTCACCAAAATCCTTCGATGCTCAAAGATTTCAATCATATTGGGTAAAAGTGTCTACGCCATTATCAACATGTTTGCCTGTTGAAAAAATATGGTTAGACAAATATGCATCTGTAGAAGTGATTGATAAAAAAATTAATGAATTAATTAAAAATTTGCAATTAAGTAGGGCAAAAGTATTGTTGGCTTATCTGCCTGATGCAAAGAAAAAATATTATGAGTCAATGATTCAGATTGTTGAAAATCCATCTGGACAACTAATGAAGCAAAAGAAATATTTTCAAGATTCTAGTGCTTTTTATGCGTTAGCGGTGCGTCAATGGGGAAAGAATGATTCTACAAGTGCACTTAAAGGTTTAGATTTTATTCAAAAAAATAAATTAGTTTCGAATGCTGACTATGTTGCATTGAGAAATTTATTGGCTGTTTTTCAAGCAGGAAGATCAGATGCGATTGATCCACTTGGGCGCATTCAAAGCATTCCAAAAACTGAACAGGGCGATGATGTAAAAATCAGCGGCTTTAAATTAAATGCTCAAGCAGGAAAATGTAGTTCAGCATTAGATTATTTAGAACGTTTATCTCCTAAAGCACAAGAAGATGCTACATGGATTTATTGGCAAGGCAGAATGCATCAATGCTTAGGCAATTCTACAAAAGCTTCTGAGTTTTTCCAAAAAATTGCTTCGCAAACCAGTTTTTATGGTTTTTTATCCGCGGATGAATTAAATAAATCATATGCAGTTTTAGAATCAATTGTGAAACGAAAAGCAGATAAACCTGAGCCATTAACAGATCGATCGTTTCTTGTTGCACTAGATTTGATGGAAGTTGATGAAAGTGGATTCGCGAATCAAGCATGGCAGCAAGGTTTAAGAAATGCGAGCAATGGTCAAAAAAATTCAGCAAGTTTTGTCGCTTATGATAAAGGTTATTATGATTTAGGTATTCGTGCAGGTGTTGCAGCAAGAATGCCGGGAGCATTACATATCCGCTATCCTATGGGCTATGAAAAAGAAGTCAATCAAGCAGGCAAACTATATGGTTATCCAACTGAGTTATTATGGGGATTGATTCGCCAAGAAAGTTTATTTCAACCAAATGCTCGTTCTCATGCCAATGCTTATGGATTGATGCAATTATTGATTCCAACTGCTGAAAAAATGGCTCAGAAATTGGGTGAGAAACGTGGCAGTTTATATGATCCTGTTTATAACATTCGTTATGGTTCCGCTTATTTGAATGATGTCAGCGGTGTTGTGGGAGAAAATTGGCCGTACATTTTGGCCAGCTATAATGCAGGTCCACATAAAGTAAAAAACTGGATCAATCCACCCATGGAAGATATTATTTTATGGATAGAATCCATTCCGTATAAAGAAACACGTGGATATGTCAAAAGTATTTTAGAAAATGCGGTGATTTATCACTATCAAAAAGGGAAACCTGTTCGAGTAACAGAGTATTTGGAAAGTTTTTATCCTAAATAATTAATGGGATCGCAATATGTTGTTTAAAATTTTTTTTACGTTGGTGGTTGTGGTCGGCTTGGTATTTTTATTCAGAGCTAAACGTATTAAGCCACCCAAAGTTAGCAGTAATATTAAGACTGATAGTGCTCCCATTCCAAATGCGTTTCGTACTAAAACGAGTAGTTTAAATATTAATGAGCAAGCTTTGTTGAAAATGCTACAAGAAATTATCAAGAATAAGTCTGTACAAATTTTTCCAAAGCCTCAGTTGGCCACTTTTATTTCCCTTGATCCAAACTTAGCACCAGAAATTCAAGAGCGATTATCGAAGGAGCTGATGCAAATGAGCTGTGATTTTATGCTGGTAGATCAGCGCACATTTTCACCGATTGTCGCGTTGGATATTGATCCAGCAAGTAATTTAGAAAAGCTCTTATCAGATTTAAATATCCCTCTGATTTCATTGTTGAGTAATCAAAAATATGATCAAGAGAAATTAGAAAAACTATTAATACACTATCTATAATGCATACATTATTACAATCAATCAAAGATAAGCTTATGTCAGAAGAGATGCAGCCAAGAGGAATACCTATTCAATTACTGGGTATTTTTCGTTTAATTATGGCGGTAATTTTATCGTCTGTTTATATTTTAAGTGCCAGATTATCACCCGAAGCATTACCCATTTCTCATTACTTTCAAGTCATTTTATTGATTTATTTGGTGTTTTTGCTTTCTTCAACTTTATTATTAAAACGCCAAAAATTTCAAACAACAACAATCATCTATTTTTTTGGTTTATTAGATTTAGGTTTTATCTCAGCATTATGTTTTTTTACAGATGGCTTAAATAGCCCATTAGTTATATTGCTGCTCATTTCCTTCATGGTGCATGGTGCTTTTTTAAGCATGCCCAGAGCTTTATCATTATTAGGCATTTCGGTTTGTATACAGCTTGGTCTATGGTTGAAGTTTGAAATATTACCTGAAGCAACACCATATTCTTTATATCAACTGATGATTTCTCAGGGGATTTTAAGGCTAGTTGGTCAGAACTGTTTTGCATTTTTAGCTTTAATTTTAACGAATTCTTGGTTGCATAAATATGAAGCTTCTCAAAGAGAGGTTGATGCGAAGAATGAGGAGTTAAAAAATGCTTCAGTCTTGCATGAGGCGATAATACAACAGTCACGTTCTGGATTAATTGTATTGGATTCTTCTGGGCGAATTATTTTAATGAATAATTATATTAAATCGTGGTTTGGTGATTTAGATTTACACAATAGTTACTTGATGGATTATTTACCCACTTTGACTGAACGCTTTTACTTATGGAATTATTTGAAATTTGTTGATCCTTCATTGTTTGAATATAACGATGAAAAATATTACATAGAATTTGCAGAAATTAGCCAGCCATCAGGCAATTACGCACTGATTCAAATTGAGCCAACAGATATTATTAATATGCGTGCTCAGCAAGATAAATTAGTGGCGCTTGGGCGATTAACAGCAGCAATTGCTCATGAAATTAGAAATCCTATGGCCTCTATTTATCAGGCAAGCCAATTATTGGCTGAACAAGAAAATATTACTGAAGTTCAGACTAAATTGATTACTATGATTAATAATAATGTCCAAAGAGCCAATAGAATCATTAGTGACGTATTGGTGTTGGCGAAAAAAAATGAACGTGAACGAAAATATTTTAAATTGCCACCATTCATTCATGAAATTGTCGATGAATTTTTAATCGAGTATCCACAATTAGAAAATAATATAGAAATAACGATAGCTCCTAATATATCTAGAGTGCTATTTGATATTGCGATATTAAGGCAAATGATCACTAATCTATTGAATAATGCGATCATTCACTCTGGGCTTTCTGAGGTGGATTTAAAGATTATGATAGAAGCCGACATGAAAGGAGACACTCCTGTTTTGGCAATATATGATAATGGGAAAGGTTTAACTGAAAGTGTGAAAAAACATTTATTTGAACCATTTTTTACAACCCATAAACATGGTACAGGGCTTGGGTTGTATATTACGAAAGAGTTATGCTTGTCGAGTGGTGGTTTGATCCAATATGTTGAAATTAATAGTGAAAAGCATGGTTTTATGATCATCTTTCCTAAAAATGTATAATGCTCATAGATTTATATTAATCAAAGAGAAAGGGAAATAATGTATAAAGCACTCATAATTGATGATGAAGAGAATATTTGCGAATTGATTTCCATGAGCTTTTTGTCAATTGATATCGAATGTGTCGAGGCTTATTCAGTTTCAGATGCCATCATTGCGTTGCAAGAAGAAAATTTTGATGTATGTTTTACAGATTTAAAATTACCGGATGGTGATGGTTTTGATGTTTTGCGTTACATTCAAGAGAAAGTCCCCAATTTACCTGTTGCTATGATGACTGCGCACGGTAACGTTGAAAGTGCAATAGAAGCATTGAAATTGGGTGCTTTTGACTTTATTTCAAAACCTTTCAAAGTTGAGACATTGCGTAATTTAGCCATTAATGCGATTGAAACAAAAAAACTTCCGAATGAGGAATCTGTGCATGGTTTGTACGGAAACTCTCCTGTGATGGAAGCGTTAAGAGCACAAATTAAAAAAATAGCACGCTCACAAGCACCGATTTATATTATGGGTGAATCAGGTACGGGTAAAGAAGTTGTTGCCAGAGCGATTCACGCTGAAAGTGCGAGATATGATGGGCCATTTATTGCTGTAAACTGTGGTGCTTTACCTGAACATTTGGTTGAAAGTGAGCTTTTTGGACATAAAAAGGGCAGTTTTACAGGTGCGGATAAAGATAAAAAAGGACTGTTTCAATCTGCTGATGGCGGCACTTTATTATTAGATGAAGTTGCTGATTTGCCATTATCCATGCAGGTTAAATTATTGAGAGCGATACAAGAAAG
>CANRJX010000058.1 GCA_947631095.1 uncultured Wohlfahrtiimonas sp. | reverse complement strand
CTATCCTTTTGTTTTACCTTGGGTATTGGAGTTTTTAGAATGAAACGTTTAGCTCTCTTCATTACTATTTTATGTGCGAGTTTTGTGATGGCTGAAGATGTCAAAATAACCATTCATGTCAAAAACATGACTTGTGCTTTGTGCGTCACCTCTATTAATCAATCTTTAAGAAAAACCGATGGTGTGATTAAAGCCAAAGCTTCAATGAAAACTCACAATGTCGAAGTGATTGCTCCAAAAGAGATGGATACGCAAATATTATTAAATGCTATTGCAGATACGGGTTATACCGGCGAAGTGATTAAGATTGAAGATATTAAATAAGTTATATTTTTAGCGATTTATACAGTATAAATCGCTAAAAACACATGAGTATTTGCTGATCATCAATTTCTGCACTTCATGTGATGACTCAATACAAAGATGAAACTATTCTTTTTTCATCAATTATTTTTCTAAAACATCATTCGCAAAAATTATATTTTCAATAATTTGATTATCTATGTTTTCTCCAAATAACATCTTAATTAATACTTCACTACCAAGAGATGTTAAAGAAATGGATAAATCAGTATGTAATAATTTCATATTGGCATAATTTTTATCATCATTGACTAGTACAATACTTTTAATATTATTGCCCACTATTTCTTTAGCAGCTAACACAGCTAAAATATTGTCTGCATCTGAGCTACCTAGTGCAAAAAAGCCTTTCGCCGAATTTAGATTAACTTTATCTAAACTATCTTTATTGACCTGTGATGCAGTAACAACAGGTGCATTATCTGGATATTGTTTTTTCTCTTCTTCATTACAAAGAATCATGATATTTAAATCTCGTTTTTTTAATCCATAATATGTATGAATAGCTAATGGACTAACACCAATAATTACATAATGATCTTTCATTCGAAATATCCTTTTTTTAACAATTTCGCGGGTATCTTTTGCCAATACACCTAAAATATAAAGTGCAGCAGTTGTAAAGATTGTAATGCCTAAAATGACTATCGAAACAGTAAATAACCGTGCTTCGACGCTAATAGGAACAATATCACCAAAACCAACAGTAGTAATACAAACAAGTGCAAAGTAAAAAGCTGTAGAGAAATCTTTCACATGAGGCTGAAAATGATCACCCAGATATAATGTTCCAAAAACAGATACACCCAACAATGCAGTTAAACTCACAAAAGCCACGAATCCAGCTGCAGATAGACTGTGCCGATTAAATATTCTCCATTTTGCAATTAAAATGCCTAATAATATTAATGAATATGTACCGACTAAAACATTCTCTCTCTCTAAAATGAGCGACAGCAATACAATAATAACTAAGATAACTGTGGTAAATAACCAGCCAATTCTTATCCCATACAATACCGGTAACACAAAGATTAACAAAAGGATTCCCATTAAAAACCTAGGAATATCTAAAAGATCTATGATGCCAAAAATATGCAACCATTTATCAAGGTTTTCATTCTGTGTTATGTATGTATCTTGGGCTGTAAACATTGGAAATACTAATATCAGCCCATCTATTAAAATAAATAGCGCTAATAATGCTCGCATAGATTGCCCATCACTCAAATATTTATTAAATATGTCTTTATGCACGCGAACACCCCCTTTTAATTACTATAAAACATAGCAGTAGTAGCTATAAAATATACACGATATGCTAGTTTATGAATCTGATGGCAATAATGATAAAGTATTTTCAATCGGAATAATTTGGCCTAATAATTTTTCATCATGGCTTATCACAATAATTCCCATTTCATGTTCTTTTAACAAATGTATTAGAAATTTCCAGATTTCAACTTGTGCAATCGGATCTAATGCTGCGGTAATTTCATCTGCGATTAAAAATTTTGGTTTAATGCTTAAAGCTCTTAGAATTGAGACTCTTTGTAATTGTCCACCTGATAACTCATGAGGATAACGATCTAACCACTCCATTTGAACACCTAATCTTTTGGCATGAATGAGATCTAATTCTCCTGCTTCTGTCATAATCTTGCGGATTTTCCAACGAGGATTCATAGCTTGTAATGGAGTTTGGTATAAATACTGAATCGGCCAACGTTTATTATTAATTTGCATCTCTTTACCATCGAGTATAATTTTTCCACTCTTAGGTTTTTCTAAGCCTGCAAGCATTCGACCCAATGTTGTTTTACCACATCCTGATGGCCCAATAATTGAATATATTTCTCCAGGTTTTAATTGAAATGAAATATTTTCAAAAATAGTTTTATTGCCAAATTTAGCACTAATATTATGAGCTTCAAGCATATTTATCCATTCCTTTAACATTAAACTCATTTTGAGGTAAAGCTTGCCATAATTCTTGTACATATAATGATGGTAAAAGATCACCATTACCACAAAAGTCTTCTGGTGCTGCTTCACATACAAGCTCTCCATCATTTAAAATGGCAATACGATCAGCAACAGCTAAGGCAGGGGTTAAATCATGGGTAATCAAGATAACTGCACAACCTTTATTAGCAATTTGGCGTAACTGTTCTAAGACAATGTCTCTATTTTCGGGATCTAATCCTGCAGTTGGCTCATCTGTCAATAATAATTTTGGATTACCAATCGTTGCCTGTACCATTAAAACTCGTCTAGCCATCCCTCCAGACAACTGATGAGGATATAAATTAGCAACATCAGGATTCAAACCTACAGATTTTAATCGATTGATAATGTCTGGCTCTACTCCTATTCATTTCGCAGTCCAACCGATCTGTGAACCAATTAATGCAGTTGGGTCTAAATAAGTAATTTGTTGTGGTAAAAACGCGAGCTCTTTTCCTCTAATTTTTGCTAAAAGATTGTCATCGAGCTTCTGATTATTATAAATAATATCGCCTTCTACGATAATATTATCAGGTAATAATCCTAAAATCGCGTGGACGAGTAAGCTTTTACCAGCACCTGAGTGCCCTATTAATGCAAGAATTTCTCCCTCATTGGTCTCTCAATTAATATTATTCAAGCGTTTAATATTACTTTGTCTAAATAAGCCATAATAATGCTTAAAATATAATGATAAGTTATTTATTTTTAACATTAATTTTGCGCCTCTCTAGGTGAAATTAATTTTCTAAATCCATTTGCCAGCACATCAAAAGATAATACGACGATTAAAAGTGCTAATCCAGGAAATAGTGCTAATCACCATCTACCTGCACTAATATGACGCATTGATTCAGAAAGCATGACACCAATTGCAGGACGCGAAGGCTTTAAACCAAACCCTAAAAAGGTTAAACGACTTCATGAGCAATGACATAACCTTGAGCAAAATTACCACCACCGCCTAAACTGTATTTCATATCATTATAAAAGGAGAGATCAATATAAACCTTATAGTCTGCAGGGCAATAAAATGGCCCCATTGCTGACTGACCATAACCACAAGCTGTAGATGTTTTCCCTGAATATAAAACTAATTTTGGCACTTGATAACCTTTTCTCATCGATCTAAATTCTACTTGCCATAAATCTTCAGTCATCCCCAGTGCTGCTGCTGTAAAATCAGACATGCGATCTTCTTGTGGTGAGTTTTTTTTAACATTTTGAGTTTGTATTTTCTCTGAGATTTCACCCGTCAATAAAGGTGTTAAATCTACACCATAAAACCCTGCAACAAGTACTACAACTAAAACAACAGCACCTGCTTTTCCCTTTAATGGGATGGGTAAACGTCCAATTCTTTGACCACTCCCTCTTCGATCTTCTATATTATTGCTTCTTCTTTCCTTTTCCAGCGCATACCTTTGTACCTATTCCAACAATTTTTTATTCGATTGCCATATATGACATATCAACTCTTACAAACCCATCGAAGTTAATGCCCGATAAATCTCTTCTGCCAATACCTGATAACCTGCTTGATTCGGATGAACTTGATCTTGTTTGAAACTCTCTTGACCTAAAATATTAGAAAAAACATCAGAGATCACATTAATACTCTCTTCTTTACCTAATTCTTTATAAATCACAGAATCTGAAGGTTTACCCGTGATTGCAGCAGTAACAGAAAGCGATGGAACGGCAACTAAAATAGGAATCGCACCAAATGCCTTCACATCTTTAATAATTGTTCTTAAATCTTCTTTGACTGCATCTGCAGTGCGTCTTTGCAGAAAATCATTACCACCCAATTCTATGATCACAACTTTAGGATTCGTCTCTTCTAATACAGCTTTAATACGATTTTTTGCTTGATCAGCACGTTCGCCACTGATGCCCTTATTAATCACTTTCCATGGAGAAATATTAGTTAATATTTGCGGATAAGAATATTGCGGATCAACACCATAACCAAACGTTACACTATCACCAAACGCCAAAATAGTATCACCATAATTCAGAGGCTCTAAACGCTGAGTTTTATCGCCACATGCCATCAAAAACAAACTCATGATGCCAATGCTTAAATATTTCATCCATTTCATTTTATGATTTCCCCTTGTTTATAATTAGTTATCATTAAGGTCGTAATCTGCCAATTTTCTGATGAATAATTGCCTTAATTGATCTTCCTGCTCAACATCTAGCATAGCTCTTTTTGGAACAATCATATAATGGTCTGAAGAATCATAGAAGATCATAAAGAGCTGATCAGTTTCCAAGTAGGCAGCATAATCATCCCATTCGATAATCTCTGAGATTGAATCACATTCATAGACAATTTTATCCTCTGTAAATGTAAGTGCTTCCATTTTGCCAGCATTCAACATTCTGTAAAAATTGCGTCGAACAATCCATCGTTTTGCATAGCCCTTGTACAAAATGACAGCAATCACACCGATTACACCACCTAAAAAATACTGTCCGATCGCCATAAATGCGACCGCCACAAGCCATAGCGCAACTTGTACATATAGATCAACCGATCCTTTTTTCAAAGCCAAACGAAAAGCTTCATCAGCATTGTAATACTCTTCAAGCGTCGCAGTGTATGCAACTCTAATATCCATATAAAAACTACCTTTAAATTATAATTGCTGACCCATATCGTACAATGCAAAGCCTTGTGGCTCTAATTCAATATTTCGCCCCAATGCCAATACTTTAAAACGCTCACCCATTTCAGCCGGCATGACTAAAATTTGAATGCTTTGTGCAATTTTGTACCATTCTAAATCTTCAGCATGTTCTTTTGCTTCTGTTAACATTGCTTCTAGGCCATTGCCATATAAAAAATATGCCTGTGATGTATAACCAAGATAATCCAATCCAGATTCAATGCCCGCTTCAGCCAGCAATGTAAAATCTACATTTGCCGTTAAATCTTGTAAGCCTTGGAACAACTCCCAACTATTGTGTACACGGTGTTTAAAGTGCGCAATCAAAGTGCCTTCAACGCGCTCTTGCATATAATATTGCGCGCGACTGTAGCCATAATCTACTAAGATCACCGCGCCTTTAGATAAATTTTGGGTTAAATTTGAGAGCCAACTTTTAACCATCGGACAAAATTCACTCAAATATCCATTAGGCAATACAATGTTTTTCTCTGCCAATTCAGATATAAAATCTTGTAAAACTTTATCTTGGCGCTCTGTGACTGTAATAAAGCTTTGCGTTTCCTCATCAAAACCCACATCAGCATAAAAAGCTTCACCATTTTTCAGGGTAAATCTTTCAACAGGTAATGCATCCACAATTTCATTGCCAATGATGCAGCCCTGCCAAGATTCTGTCGGTGGTTCATTCAACCAAATAATACGATCGATCAGATCAGGATGCTGATTTTCAATGTGTGCTTTCTGTCTTTCACGCAAACTTTCAGATATTTCAACAATGTAATAATGTTTAGGCAGCGCATCAATTGTTTTTAACTGAGTTAAAATATCAGCAGCCATAATGCCTGTGCCAGCTCCCACTTCTAAAATTGATGGTTCTTCGCATAATGCCAATACTTCGGCAATTTGATTGGCATAACAATAAGAAAAATATGGAGAAATCATCGGTGCTGTCACAAAATCGCCTGATCGCCCGAATTTAGGCAAAGTTCCTGTGTAATAGCCCAACTCAGGGTGATACAAGCATTCTGCAAAATATTCACTAAATGGCAAATATCCTTTCTCTTTGATTTTCTCAGACAACAAATGCGCTAAACGCGCACTATGTGCGCGCTCATCGTCCGTTAGCTCTGGAAGATCTAACTCTACTCTCATTGAACCGTTACCTCTCCATAACCACCATTTTGGCGTTTGACTCTCACAGTTTGCCCCGGAAATAAATCTTGCGGTTCTTTCAGCATTACAACAATGTAGCCTTGGCCTTCGATCTTCACACTAATTTCTTGTTGGTTATCTTCACGGATGATCACTGATGATATTTCGCCAGTGCCACTATAAGCAGACTTTTGATCTTCAGGAATCGGTGCATTAGCACAACCTATGATGAATAAACCGACTAAAATTGATGTTAATAATTTAACCTTCACTACTGCCTCCCACCTCTGTTGTTTCTGCTGATTTTGCATTGCGTTGATGCGATTTATTACGGCCACGAGTATGAATATTACGTGGACGACGACGATTATCAAACTTGCGTTCAATCTTCTCTTCAGCAGCTTGTACCAAATTATCTAAAGCACCTTCTGTTGTATTATTCTCTTCAATATCTTCAACAATAAATACAGGTTCTTTCGCTTCTGATGACTCAACTTTTGGTTTTGAACGATTTTGATCACGCTTTGGTTTATTCGATGATTGTGATCTTGAAGGTTTTTTAGGTTCAACTAAGAGATCATCTTCAAGTTGAATGGTCGGTATTCTCATCTCAATATACTCTTCGATATCAGGCAATGAGTAGACAAATTCTTCACATGCAAAACTGATCGCTGTACCTTCTTCACCCGCACGCGCTGTACGACCAATTCGGTGAACATAATCTTCCACATCTTGTGGTAAATCATAGTTTATGACATGTGTTACATCTGAAATATGTAATCCGCGCGCAGCAACATCTGTTGCAACCATGATGGAAACTTTACCATCTTTAAAATCGCCCAATAAACGCTCACGTTTATTTTGTGGAATGTCGCCAGACAATACACCAACTTTATAATCATTGGCTGCTAAGTAGTTAGAAATCTCTTCTGCCACACGTTTTGTATTCACAAAAATAATTGTACGAGTTGGCTGTTCTTTTGCCAAAACACCAAATAACAGTGAAATTTTATCTTGTGAACCGATATGTATGAGGTATTGTTTAATTTTATCTGCCGTCACATTATCTGCTTCGATTTGCACTTTTTCAGGCATATCCATATGCTCATACGCCAATTCTAAAACGCGTTGAGAAAAAGTTGCTGAAAAGAATAAATTCTGGCGCTCTTTAATGCCCGGCATTTTTTTAAACAAATAACGAATGTCCGCAATAAAGCCAAGATCAAACATACGATCCGCTTCATCTAATACGACAACTTCAATTGATTTTAAATTCAATTCGCCTTGTTTGTAAAAATCTAAAATACGTCCCACTGTACCGATGACAACATCAACATCTGCTGCCAAATCACTGCGCTGTTTTTCGTAACCTGTACCACCATAAATACAGCTAAATTTTAATCCTGTGTAGCGACCGAGCATTTCTGCATCTTCGTAAATTTGAATCGCGAGTTCGCGTGTTGGCGCCATAATAATGGCATAGGGTCCTTTACGACCTTGTACAACTGGCACTGTCATCAATCTATTGAGTGTTGCCAATAAAAACGCCGCACTTTTCCCCGTGCCCGTTTGCGCTTGGCCAACCACATCTCTGCCTGCCAATAAAAGCGGCAAGGATAACTCTTGAATGGGTGTGCAGCGTATATAATTATTATCTTCTAACGCTTCTTGCAAAGACTCATCTAGCGGTAAATCCTTAAACATTATGTGACTTAATTCTGGTTTTGCCATGTGTTTCTTGACCTTTGAATGATATGTGTATAAACAATTTTTACTAAAAGCGTTTAAACTTTAAATACAAACTATGCTTGTTATTTCAATCCATTTCCGTTTTAATGAATCGGAATTTTCAATTATGGACTAAAATTGTCTATTATAAATTATTTTAAGGAGTTTTATCATGAGTAATTATGTAAATGCAACAGATGCTACTTTTGAAGCAGAAGTTTTGCAATCAGATCTACCTGTTTTAGTAGATTTTTGGGCTGATTGGTGTGGCCCTTGTAAGATGATTGGCCCGCACGTTGAAGCTGCTGCTGAAACTTATGCAGGTAAATTAAAAGTTGTTAAGTTAGATGTACAAAACAACCAAAACATTCCAGCACAGTTCCAAATCCGCTCTATTCCAGCGTTGATGATTTTCAAAAATGGCGAAGTTGTTGACCAACAAATCGGTGCTATTCCAAAAGCGCAATTAGAAGCTTTCATTAATAAAAATCTCTAATCGATATTTTTTAATGATTCAGAATACTAAAAGGCAGGTTCTCCTGCCTTTTTCTATTTCATGAGTTTAAACATCGATTATTTTTAATTGAGCACTTTTAATACATTAAAAATATCCGTTTAATGAGTATTCGCGTTATTTTCATTTATAATCACTCAGTGTTTCGCCATCAAATTACTTATTAAGGAGAAGAACATGTCACAAAGATCTAACATTACAATGAAAGGCAATCCAGTTACATTATTGGGTACAGAAGCTGTCGTTGGCCAAAAAGGTGAAAATTTTAGAGTGGTTGATTTAGGTTTGAATCCTATCACTTTGGATAATTTTGACGGAAAAATTAAAATTATCTCTGTTGTACCATCAATCGACACTGGCGTTTGTTCAATCCAAACTAAGCGTTTTGAAGAAGAAGCTAAAAAATTAGAAGATGTTGCGGTATTAACCATCTCTGTAGACTTACCTTTTGCACAAAAAAGATTCGCAGATGAAAATGGCATTTCTCATTTAAGCCTTTTATCTGACTACCAAACACATGATTTTGGTGTTGAATATGGTTTTGAAATCGAAGGTTTAGCTTTATTAGCGCGCGGTATCGTTGTGTTGGATAAAGAAAACGTTATTCGCCATGTTGAATACGTTCAAGAAATCACAACTGAACCTGATTACGACAAAGCACTGGAAGTTGCAAAATCATTGTAATTTCTTAATCTAAAGAAAATAAAAAGGCAGGTTTTCCCCTGCCTTTTATTTTATATTTTCAATTAAAAATAGATAATCCAAGATATAATTATTAATATTTTATTTTGGAGAGTTATTTATGTACATATTAATTGGAACATTAGTATTAAGCATTCATAATACAATTCATACTAATAGCTTAGTGGCAGAATTCAATACTATTGAAGCTTGTAATACAGCCATCACACAAATTCACAATTATACTAACCACATTGATTTAGAAAAAAGCTCTTTCATCTGCTTATCCAAAGATGATGCTAAATATGTCAATACAACACCCAAAAAAACATCATTATTAGAAGATTTATAGAATTCGTTGGCTAATCAACAACAATAAGGAAAAATAATGAGAGAGAAAAAAATTATATGGGGAGTTTTTATATTCTCATTTTTCATTTGGTTATTGGATGTGTATTTAAGATATCCGAATGATTGGCAAGCTTGGATTTCTCGTAAAGAGCTTATCAATTTAACAGGAGTTTTGGCCTTTATTCCAATGGGCTGCATTATGATCTTGGCATTTCGCCCTGCATTTTTGGATAAAATTTTCAATGGCTTAGATAAAATGTACTACATGCATAAATGGCTAGGCATTTGGAGCATTATTTTTGTAGCATTACATTACGGCATAAAGCTCGCAAAAGGTTTTTGGGCTTGGTTGGCGCTTAACAGCGCTAAAGTGGGCAGTGATAAATTTGCACTGTTACAAGAGTATCGTGGCTTTGCAAAAACAACAGGTGAGCTATTTGTTTATATTTTTATCGCCATGCTCATTATTACTTTGTTATCGCCAATTCCCTACCGCATTTGGCGATACATTCATAAAGCGATTTCTGTGTTATTCGTCGGCAGTGCTTTTCATGCGATCGTGTTAATGCCAGCGCGCTATTGGCAAGAGCCTGTTGGTATCGCGATTATTCTATTATCTACAATTGGTACGATCATCGCTATGCTCGCTTTTTTTGGCTTGATCGGAAAATACAAAGAATTTAAAAGCGAAATTATTACAATCGAACATCACAACGATGTCACAATTGTGATTTGTAAAATTAAGGGAAAATGGAAACATAAAGCGGGACAATATGCTTTTTTACAACACCAAAGCTCACACGAATCACATCCTTTTACCATCGCTTCGAATGATGATGGCACAGATACTGTCAGATTTGCGATTAAAGCACTAGGACATTATACGAAGATGATTCAAAATACATGGAAAATTGGCGATATTGTGAAAATTGAAGGCCCTTATGGTAATTTTCTATATGAAAACAACCCAAAAGCTCAACAAATTTGGATCGCTGGCGGTGTTGGCATTACTCCATTTATTGCATGGTTAGAATCTTTACAAGATGAACCCATCAAAGAAAAAACGCATTTATATTATTGTGTGAATAATCAATCTGAATGTTTAGATGCCGAGTATTTAACAGCCCTCGCGAATAAAGCAGGTGTTAAATTCACAATTATTGATAGCAGTATTCAAGGATTCTTAAATCCTAAATCTTTGGAGATCAATGAAAATACTTCTGTATTTTTCTGTGGTCCTGAGGGATTTTCTAAAGCCATTCAAAAAGAAATCCGCCAAAAAGGCTTATCAGTTGCTAAGCACTTCCATGCGGAATATTTTAATATGCGCTAATCGAGTAAAAAGGCAGGTTTTCCCTGCCTTTTTTCATTCTTTCGTTCAAAAGCTATAGTCAATCAAATTCGTAAGCCCCTAGCTCCAATATTTGATAAAAACCTTTGTCGATTAACATGATCTGCCCCATATCTAGCAGCACCTTCATAACCTCTAAACAATGTAGCTGCATTTATCCGATAATTATTACAATAATCTAAAATTTTTACAGCATCTGATTGTTTTATAGTTATTTTTAATAATCCTGATTGACCAGCTTTATGCATAACATCAGATAAATTTGGAATTCCTTGTATTTTTTTATCTTTATAATTATACGTTAAATCATGATTTATAAGCTTTGACCTTACTAAAGTAAAACAACCTTCTTGTGCCGATATATTGGCATTTAACGCTCTAGGAATATTAATCAATTCTACTTTAGCGTACAAGCTATCTACCACATGTATTTTTTCACTATCAAAAACCCAAACAGACATCGAATCTTTTCTTTTAACTTTTCCTATCCTTTTGATCACACCAGAAGCTGCAAAATAACAAGCTACTAGTGGATTATAACTCCAATCTAGAAATACTGTAGGATGTCCATAATGCTGAGCTAAACCTATTAACTCATACAATCTTTTATCCGGCCATACTCTTTCGTTATAGCAATTCGTACCATATCCAAAAGCCCATTCTCTAAAATCGTGAGAATCATTAGGTATTGGTATTGCATTTAAATCACAAGCACTCACAAAACTTTCTAAAAAATTATGTTGCCTTAAACAAAATCCTTGATAATTTTTAGCAATAAATGAATAAGTTATATCTTCCCTATAAGCACTAGGCGTTAGGTCATACTCCGAACTTGATTGCCCTCTAAAAATAAAATTACCATTGGTTTGATTAAAATATTTCTTCAATTCACTTTTATTATCTGGTCTAAGTAAATTTATAAACTCTTTAAAAGTTACTTGGAATTCTTTATATCCATCATGATCTATGAACTTCAAACTTTCTTCTCCATCACTTACTTATTTTATACCATTGTATCCCGATGAATTAAAAACCCCTAAAAAACAAAAAGTCATCGCATGCAATGAATCCATAACTTGCTTGAATTTTAACAATTTAGAGAGTAAAGCTTTTTATTAGAAGCTCATTACATTTTAGCGCTATAATAGCCGACTTAAATTTTTTACCCAGTCAAAAGGAAACAGCATGGAACTCAATTTACATTAC
>CANRJX010000057.1 GCA_947631095.1 uncultured Wohlfahrtiimonas sp. | reverse complement strand
TTTAAAGTCGCATTAAACGCGCGTTCTGCTGAAACTCGAATGGCTGTTTCTTCATCATTCAATGAAGCAATGATTTTTCTAACTGCTTCATTATCTTTGTGACATTCGATGCCAATTGCACCTTGACCAACAGCAGGCAGTGAAATATCTTGAGAAATTTCTTCACTAATGCGGTGATCAAATCCAAGGCGTTTTAATCCAGCCGTTGCGAGTATGATTGCATCAAATTCACCTGCATCTAATTTTGCTAATCGTGTATTGACATTGCCACGTAAATCTTTCAATTGTAAATCTGGTCGAATGGCTAACAATTGAACTCTGCGACGTAATGAACATGATCCAATCACTGCATTCTTTGGCAATGTTTTAATTGTGTAATTATGATTGCTAACAAGTGCATCACGAGGATCTTCGCGATCTAAAACAACAGGAACGATTAAGTTTTCAGGTAATTCTTTAGCCATTGGTACATCTTTCATTGAATGTACTGCAATGTCTGCACGGCCATCTAAAATGGCTACTTCTAGTTCTTTTATGAATAAGCCTTTGCCGCCAATCTTACTTAATGGAGATGAAAGAAGTTGATCTCCTTTTGTTGTCATACCGAGCAATTTAACTTCTAAATCAGGATAAAATTCGAGAATTCTACTTTTTACATATTCAGCCTGCCAAAGTGCTAAAGGGCTTTCTCGAGTTGCAATTGTTAGGGTTTTTAAGGACATCTCACATTCTCATCATATAAATTGTATAACCCGAATAGAATACAATAATTGGGATAAAACTTATAGCCATTAGTTATACAATGGGCAATGCTGAGTTTTTTTGAAAGAAAATTAGGAGAAAAATTATGCGAAAATATTACAAAAATACTGTGCTATTGATTTTTGCAATCATTCTTGTGGGTTGTGCTTCTAATAGTGGAAAGATGAATAGAACGTCCAACATTAATGCAAGTGGCGGCAGTGAAAGAGAGATTTATGGTAGCATTCGTATGGGCGGTTCTTACAATTTATAGAAGGAGTACTGGATGAGTATCCCAGTCATAACGGTTGATGGTCCTGGTGGTGTTGGCAAAGGCACGTTAACTTTAAAATTAGCTCAAAAATTGGGTTGGCGTTTATTAGATTCAGGTGCAATTTATAGAGCATATGCGATTTTTGCATTGGATAGACATTTAGATTTAGACAATGAAGATGCATTAATTGCTGAAGTTTCTGAATTTGAAATGACAACTAAAGTTGAAGAAGAAAAGTTACAGTTTTATGTTTGTGGTGAAAATATTACTCATCGTTTGAGATTGGAAGAAACGGGCAGTAGCGCATCCATTATTGCTAAGCACCCAAAGATTCGTGAGGCTTTATTTCATTATCAAAGAGAAAGTGCAATAGCTCCAGGTTTGGTCGCAGATGGGCGTGATATGGGGACTGTAGTTTTTCCTGAATCACCTTTGAAAATATTTTTAACCGCCAGCGCAGAAATTAGAGCTGAGAGAAGACATAAAGAGTTGATTGCTCTTGGTGAATCTGTTAATATTGCCCAGATTTTGAGTGAGATACAAATAAGGGATGAGCGTGATCAAAATAGATCGGTTGCTCCTTTAGTGCCTGCTCATGATGCTGTAATCATTGATACCTCTGAAAGTACGAGGGAAGATGTATTTAATCAAGTTTGGCAGTTGCTGTTAGACAGAAAATTAATTGCAGTATGACCGGTGGTAATAACTATAGTTATTACCTTTTTATTTTTAATTTAACCGATCAAATTGAATACCAAATGCAGTATTTGAGGCGATCATTTACAGAGTACATATTTATGACAGTAAGTTTTGCTGAGTTATTTGCGCAATCGATCCAAGAGAAACCAGAAGTTGGTGCTATCATTTCAGTAACAGTAGTTGCTATTGGTAAAGAATTCGTTATCGTTGATGCAGGCTTGAAAAGTGAAGGCCGCATTCCTGCAGAACAATTCCACAACGAAAATGGTGACGTGGAAGTTCAAGTAGGCGATAAAGTAGACGTAGTTCTTGAATCAGTTGATGATGGTATGGGTGAAACTCGTCTATCACGCGAAAAAGCTAAAAAAGCAGAAATCTGGGGTCGTCTTGAAAAATCTCTTGAAGCTGATGAAATCATCAAGGGTATTATTTCTGGCAAAGTTAAAGGTGGATTTACTGTTGATATTGGTGAGATCAAAGCGTTCTTACCTGGTTCTTTAGTAGATGTTCGTCCAGTACGTGATGCTTCTTACCTAGAAGGTAAAGAATTAGAACTTAAATTAATCAAGTTAGATCCTAAACGTAACAACATCGTTGTATCTCGTAAAGCAGTTGTTGAGAAAGAATACTCAGCAGAGCGCGAAGAATTGTTGGCTAACTTGAAAGAAGGCGATAAAGTTAAAGGCGTTGTTAAGAACTTAACTGATTACGGTGCGTTCTTAGATTTAGGCGGTATCGATGGTTTGTTACACATCACAGATATGGCTTGGAAACGTGTTCGTCATCCTTCTGAAATCGTTGAAATCGGTCAAGAAATCGAAGTTGTATTGTTGAAATTCGACCGTGAACGTAACCGTGTTTCATTAGGCTTGAAACAATTGGGTAACGATCCATGGCACGAATTATCAGTTCGTTTCCCAGCGGGTGCGAAAACTAAAGGTGCTGTTAGCAATATTACTGACTACGGTTGTTTTGTAGAAATCGAAGATGGTATCGAAGGTTTGGTTCACGTTTCAGAAATGGATTGGACTAACAAAAACGTTAACCCAGCTAAAGTTGTAACGATTGGTGAAGAAGTTGAAGTTGTTATCTTGGAAATTGACGAAGAACGTCGTCGTATTTCTTTAGGTATGAAACAAGTAACTGCTAACCCATGGATCGAATTTGCTGATAAATTCAACAAAAATGATCGTGTACAAGGTCAGATTAAATCAATTACTGATTTCGGTATCTTCATCGGTTTAGATGGTGGTATTGATGGTTTGGTTCACTTGTCTGACATTTCTTGGAGTGAAACTGGTGAAGAAGCAGTTCGTAACTTCAAACGTGGTGATGAAGTTGAAGCTGTTGTATTGGCTGTTGATGCAGAGCGTGAGCGTATCTCTTTAGGCATTAAACAATTAGACCAAGACCCATTCTCTAACTTCTTAGCAGCGAATGAAAAAGGCAGCATCGTAACTGGTACTGTAATCGCTGTTGATGCTAAATCAGCAACAATTGATTTAGGTGAAGGCGTTGAAGGTTCTTTACGTGCAGCTGATGTTTCTAACGAGAAAGTTGAAGATGTGCGCAATGTATACAATGTTGGCGATTCAGTTGAAGCTAAATTCGTAAACGTTGATAAGAAAAACCGTACAATCGTTCTTTCTGTTAAAGCAAAAGATCATGCTGAAGATGCTAAAGCAATCGCTGATTACTCATCAAATGCAGCTAAGAGCTCAGTGGGTGGTACTTTAGGTGATTTGTTGAAAGAGCAATTGAAACAACAATAATTATCTAATTTGAATAGATTGAATATAAAAGCCATTCCATTTGTGATGGCTTTTTTTATTTTAAATTTATTTAGCATAATGTCTAATTAAGACACTTGTTTTATGGCTTAAAAATATGATATTAATAGTAAAATTATTATCATATTGGCTATGTAGGCAATATAGTTTTAATTTCTGTATTAAGATGTGTGAGTTAATCTGTATAAAGAGGTTTATTGAATGACAAAGTCGGAATTAATTGAGAAGTTAAGTGCAAAATACCCGCGCATACCAGCCGCTGAAATTGAAAAGGGTGTGAAACTTATCTTAGAGCAAATGAGTGATACATTGGTTGCAAATAACCGTATTGAGATTCGTGGTTTTGGTAGTTTTTCATTGCGTTATCGTGATCCTAAAATTGGTCGCAATCCTAAAACAGGTGATGCTGTTGAGTTAAGTGGTAAGTACGCAACTCATTTTAAACCAGGTAAATTGCTAAGAGAACAAGTGAACGATAGTCGTAATAAGTTCAAAATTCATTAATTCCAAATCCCTTCTTAAAGAAGGGATTTTGCATTCATAGATGTTAATATAATCTCAGTCTTATTAATGCATAAACGTGATAATTCTGCTGAAAAAAACAAAAATATTCAGTATAATTATCAGATTTTGTTATGTTGTGAGTTTGTTTGAGGAAAGCATGCCAATTTATCAATACCAATGTGAAAACTGTAACCACGAATTAGAAGCGTTGCAAAAAATCTCTGCTGAGCCATTAGTGGATTGTCCTGAATGTAAGGAGAGTCGTTTAGTGAAGCAGGTAACAGCCCCAAGCTTTAGGTTGAAGGGTGAGGGTTGGTATGAAACTGATTTTAAATCGAGCAATCAGAAGAATTTAGCGAGTAAAGATACAAATTCTTAATCAAATAATTCGATTTCGCTTTGACAAATACTCATTTAATTTAAATATTTAAAGGTAATCTTAATATGATGCGTTCTCATTATGCGGGCTTAGTTTCGGAAGCTCTTTTGGATCAAACTGTCACTTTAACAGGCTGGGTTCATCGCCGCCGTGATCACGGTGGTGTGATCTTTATTGATCTGCGCGATCGTGAAGGCATTGTACAAATCGTTATTGATCCTGAATTTACACCTGCGGATCAATTTAAAGAAGCAGAACGCATTCGTAATGAGTTTGTGATTCAAGTTATTGGTGATGTTCGTCTGCGCCCTGAAGATATGGTTAATACAAAATTAATCTCAGGTAAAATCGAAGTTATTGCAAAAGAATTAAAGATTTTAAATAAGGCTGAAGCTTTACCATTCCAAATTGATGATGAAGCAACCTCAGAGGAAGTTCGTTTAAAATATCGTTATTTGGATTTGCGTGGACAAAAAATGCAACGCAATTTAATGTTGCGTTCAAAAGTTACTCGTGCTGTTCGTGAATATATGGATGATGCAGGTTTCTTGGATATTGAAACTCCATTTTTAACAAAAGCAACACCGGAAGGTGCGCGTGACTATTTGGTGCCATCACGTACTTACCCTGGTGAATTTTTTGCGTTACCACAAAGTCCACAGTTGTTTAAACAAATTTTAATGATGAGTGGTTTTGATCGTTATTATCAGATCGTTCGTTGTTTTCGTGATGAAGATTTGCGTGCTGATCGTCAGCCTGAATTTACTCAAATTGATATTGAAACTTCTTTCTTAGAAGAGTCAGACATCATGTCTATGGCTGAAGACATGATGCGTAAAGTATTCAAGCAAGCAATTAATGTTGAATTAACTGAGCAATTTCCAGTAATGACTTATGCAGATGCGATGTTTAAGTATGGTTCAGATAAGCCAGATTTACGCATTCCTTTAGAATTTACTGATGTAACAGAAGTGATGAAAGGTACGGAGTTTAAAGTATTCCGTGAAGCTGCAAACATGCCAAAAGGTCGTGTTGTAGCATTAAGTGTGCCGAATGCAGCTGATAAGTTGTCTCGTAAAGACATTGATGAATTAACGAATTATGTTGGTCGTTATGGTGCAAGAGGTTTGGCTTATATTAAGGTAAATAACTTATCTGAAGGTCGTGAAGGTTTGCAATCACCTATCACTAAATTTTTAGATGATGCAACGATTGAAGGTTTAATTAAAGCAACAAATGCTAAAGATAATGACATTATTTTCTTTGGCGCTGATAAAGCTAAGATCGTCAATGACGCAATTGGTGCGTTGCGCATTAAATTGGGTGAAGATTTAAATCTATACACTTGCGAATGGGCGCCAATGTGGGTGGTTGATTTCCCAATGTTTGAATATGATGAAGATGAAAAACGTTATGTTGCTGTTCATCATCCATTCACAACGCCAAAGCATGGCATTGAATCATTGAAAAATGATCCTGAAAATGCTGTGGCTAAAGCATATGACATGGTATTGAATGGTACTGAGTTAGGTGGTGGATCAATTCGTATTTATCAACCAGAAGTTCAATATCAAGTATTCGATTTATTGGGTATTTCTAAAGAAGAAGCTGAAGATAAATTCTCATTCTTGTTAGATGCATTGAAATTTGGTGCGCCGCCTCATGGTGGTATTGCATTTGGTTTAGATCGTTTAATTATGTTGATGACACATTCCAAATCTATTCGTGAAGTCATTGCATTCCCTAAAACTCAAACAGCTTCTTGTTTGATGACAGATGCACCTTCAGTGGCTAATCCTAAGCAGTTAAAAGAGTTGTCAATTGAAGTTAAGTTGCCTGAAGCTAAAAAAGAAAGCTAAGCTAAGTGCTTTGATTTAATTCAATAGAGCCATCATCAAAGTATGATGGCTTTTTCTTATTTATTTTTTTATGAAAATGATTAATAAATATAATATGAGAATGTTTCACATTTAGCATAATTTATGCATAATGGTTCTCTTTTGATTCAACAAAGGAATTGATAATGTCTCAACGTAAGATAGGCGTATTGCTTGTTAATTTGGGTACGCCAAAATCACCAACAGCTAAAGATGTCAGACCTTATTTAAGAGAATTTTTGAGTGATCCTCGAGTTGTAGAAATTCCGAAATTTGTTTGGTTCTTTATTTTAAATTTCATCATATTACTGATTCGTCCAAAAGCATCAGCAGAAAAATATGCGACAGTTTGGACAGATAGAGGCTCGCCTTTATTATTTATTACAGAAGATCAAGCAGAAGCATTAAGAAAAGAGTTGCCAGACAATTATGAAGTTGTTGTGGCGATGCGTTATGGTCAGCCTTCAATTAGAGATGGTTTGGATCAGTTGATTGCTAAAAAAGTCGATAAAATTGAGATTTTGCCATTGTATCCACAATTTTGTGCGGCAACAACAGCAACGGTTTTTGATAGTGTTGCCAGAACATTAATGAAGCGTAGATATTTTCCTGAAATTCATATGTTAAGTGATTATTATCGTCACCCACTATTTATTGAAGCTTGTAAAATTCAGCTTGAAAAACATTTAGAGGGTGTAGAAGTTGATGAAATAGTATTGTCTTATCATGGTATGCCTCTTAGAACTTATAAAAAAGGTGATCCTTATTATGAGCAATGTCTTGAGACGACACGTTTGATTACAGAAGCTTTTAATCGTCCTGATTTAAAGATTACAACCGTATTCCAGTCAAGATTTGGTGCTGAGAAATGGTTAAAACCTTACTCTTTTGAATATTTGCCAAATCTTCCATCAACAGGAGTGAAGCGTGTTGCTGTCTTCTGTCCTGGATTTAGTTCAGATTGTTTAGAAACAATCGAAGAGATGGGTGAAGAAAATAGAGAGTACTTTATGGAAAAAGGTGGGGAATATTATCAATTTATTCCATGTTTAAATACAGAGCCTCTGCATATTGAAATGATGAAACAATTGATTATGGACCCTAATTAATTAACTGCTTAAGGAGCATATTAGATGAGTAAAATAAATGCTATTGTTGTTGGCTCAGGTAACGTAGGTTTAAAGGTTATCGATATTTTATTACAAACAAATGATTTTAACCTTGTGGGTGTTATTCGCCGCAATGGTGAGTCGCTTGCGCAATACCCAAGCGTAATTGTGAAGAAATCAGTGGATGAGTTTAGTGAAAAAATTGATGTAGCATTTTTAGCCATTCCTACGCGCCAAGTACCTGAACAAGCGAAAGTATTTCTAGCTAAAGGTATTCATACAGTCGATAGTTATGATATTCATTCTAATATTTTAGAGGTTAGAAACGAGTTGGCAGAAGTTGCGAAAGCAAATAATGCTGTTGCTGTTGTTTCTTCTGGTTGGGATCCTGGTACAGATTCAATTGTACGTGCAATGTTATTGGCAATGGCTCCGCGTGGTATGACATATACGAATTTTGGTCCTGGAATGAGTATGGGGCACACAGTTGCGGTTAAAGCAATTGATGGTGTTAAAGATGCTCTATCAATGACTATGCCAACAGGTGCAGGCGTGCATCGTCGTTTGGTTTATGTTGAATTGGCAGAAGGCGCTATTCGTGATGTGGTAGAGAATTCTATCAAAACAGATCCATATTTTATTAATGATGATACTCACGTTCGTTTTGTTGATGATGTTAATGTATTGAAAGATGTCGGTCATGGCGTTGAGTTGACGCGTAAAGGTGCGTCAGGTTCAAGTGGCAATCAAAACTTTATGTTTAAAATGTCGATCGATAATCCTGCATTAACTGCGCAAGTTATGGTTTCAAGTGGTCGAGCAGCAACACGCTTACAAAGTGGTGCTTATACTTTGATTGAAATTCCTATGGTTGATTTCTTAGAAGGCAGTAAAGATGAATGGATTAAAGCTTTGGTGTAGCTTTATTCCGCAATAAATATGATAATCTGCCTTCGTGGCAGATTTTTTTTGAGATAAATATAATGAAAAGAACTCAATTTTTAATTCCTATGGTCGTTTTTTTAGCCTCAATATCAATGGCGGGTAATCAATGGCATACGGTGAGCAAACCAACTAAAGGTGAAACTATAATTTATGGTGGGCACGCTAATGGATGTTTTTCAGGTGGAAAAATTATTCCGATCAATGGTGATGGCTTTCAGCAAGTTAGACCAAGTCGTAATAGAAATTATGGGCATGAATCTTTGTTGATATTTATCGAGGAATTGGGGCGATTTGCAAAACAGCAGAATAAAATGATTATTTTAGGAGATTTATCACAGCCTAGAGGTGGTCCGATGAATTTTGGTCATTCTAGCCATCAAACTGGGTTAGATGTCGATATTTGGTTTGAGTCTATTAATGATAAGGGCTTAACCAAGCAGCAAAGAGAAGGGTTAGTAACGCCTTCATTGGTTGATGCTAAAACGGGAAAAGTTTCTCAGTATTGGGATTCATATTATCGAGATTTATTATATGAGTCTGCAAAGCATGATAAAACAGAGCGTGTATTTGTAAACCCTGTGATTAAAGCTCATTTATGTGAGACAGAAGAAAATAAAGAATGGCTATATAAATTACGTCCTTGGTTTGGTCATGACGCTCATTTTCATGTCAGATTAAAGTGTCCGGTTGATCAGCCAAATTGTGTACCGCAAGCGCCAGTGGCAAAAACATCTGGATGTGATGCTGAGTTAAAAAATTGGGTTAAGGATCAAAAAGAGTTAGCACTTGGTATTAAAAAGCCTATTGCTTCTAAAGGTCCTGTGGTATCAAAAGTTTTACCAATACAATGTCGTGCAATTTTGCATGATTAACTCAATATCCTGTTAGAGCCAATCAAATCTAACAGGATATTTGATGAGTTGATGCATTATGCGGTTAATTCTTTAATCAGACGAACGCGTCGAGTGATTTCATTCCAATCGCCATTTTGGATTAATTCCTTGCTAACCATCCAACTCATTCCACAGGCAATAACTCTATCAATTGCTAAGTAATTTTTGAAGTTAGTGTTATTTAATCCGCCTGAAGGCACTAGGTTGATCTCTTGATATGGTGCTGTGAGTGCTTTGATCATAGAAGGGCCACCAGATGCTTCTGCTGGGAAGAATTTTAATGTTGTCACATTATAGTTCAGTGCCATTTCTATTGCTGAAGGATTGTTAACGCCGGGCAAAATTGGCATGCCTAGATCTTGAGCTGTCTGAATAGTTTGCGGGTTACAACCTGGAGAAACTAAAAAGTCGGCATCAGAGATGTAAGCTGTTTTTGCTTGAGTTGGATTAAGTACGGTACCAGCACCAACAATGAGATCAGGATAGTGATCTTTGATCGACTTTAAAATATCAGAAGCCTTTTTAGAACGAAATGTTACTTCTAAAATAGGTAATTCTTCGCGAATTAAAATTGTTGCTAGATTTAATCCATCCTGAATGTTCTCAATCATCGCGATTGGGATAACAGGGTAGTTCGATAGTAGATTTGCTAGATTTTTCATATTTGGCTTTATTGTTGTGCAAAAATATTGTTCTATATAAGAATTTTGTTAAGTGTGGGTTCTGCTATAAAAATCATCAGTAATGAGTATTTATAAGGGTTCGTGAATATAATTTTCCGAATATATTTTACTCAAAATAGTTTCCACAGTAACTGTGGATAACTATGTGAATAATCAAAAAATGTCCGTGAAAAGGTGCATGGCTATTTGAGGTCAATAGAATGCTCATTAATTGATCAAAAATATATAATTTTCGAAATCAATGAGTTAGTAATGTAGAGATCGTTTTTTATATTGACAATCTTATAGCTCAGTTAAATACGAATCTACGGTGTGTTTGTTGATAAGTCAATAGCTCAAGTGTATGAATATTTATCTTGTGCTCAATTTTCTATTTTTTTTATGGCGCTCTGATAGAATGACCCACTTAATTTAAATTATATGATGGTTATAGTATGAATAACTTTATTATTGTAATTCCTGCAAGAATGAATTCTACGCGCTTACCCAATAAAATGATGTTGTTGATAGGTGAGCAGCCTGTTATAGAGCACACATGGCGACAGGCGCTATCGGCGAATGCTAAAAAAGTCATTGTAGCGACTGACAATGAAATTATTTTTGAACATATGAGCGCGATTGGTGCAGAAGTTGTGATGACTTCTGAAAATCACCCAACAGGCACAGATAGATTGGCAGAAGTTGCAAAGATTTGTGGGTTTGATGATGAAGAGATTATTGTGAACTGGCAAGGTGATGAACCTTTTTTACCGTTTCAATACATCGAAAAAGTTGCTAATAAGCTTGAAGATAATCCAAAGGCGGCAATGAGTACATTAGCAACCAAGATAGATTCATGGGAAGATTTTTTAAATGTGAATATTGTGAAAGTTGTTCATGATAATTTGGATCAAGCTTTATATTTTTCTCGCTCACCGATCCCATTTCCACGTGGCATTGAAATATCTAGTGGTGAATTACCTGAGAAAATACAGCCACTGAGGCATATTGGTGTTTATGGATACCGTGCATTTTTCTTGAAAGCTTATCCAGCTTTGAAGCCATCGCCTTTAGAGCAATTAGAATCACTAGAGCAATTGAGAGCATTGTCGAATGGTTATTCCATCGTGATAGAACATATGGATGCTATTCCCCCTGTAGGTATTGATACAGAAGTAGAATTAGCACAAGCGCGTCAATGGTACGCAGATCAACATTAAGTAAATTTAAAGGGCAAAAGATGTCAATCCAGTATTTTTTACCACAGCGTTTAAGCTCATGGTGTATTCGTAAATTGACGAGAATTCGTACAGTTTGGTTTAAAAATTTATTCATAAAAGTTTTTGCCAAGCTCTATAAGATTAATTGGGAAGAGAGTAAATATAGTTCTCTTGAAGATTTTAAAACTTTCAATGAATTCTTTACTCGTCAGTTGGAAGCTGATGCTAGGCCAATTTCCAGTTCACCATTGGTTTCACCTGCAGATGGTAAAATTGCAGCGTGTGGTCAATTAGATAATACTCGTTTTATTAAAGCTAAAGGTCATGATTTTACTGTTGAAAGTTTGGTTGCAGATCCTGAGTTGGCAAGAGATTTTAAAGATGGTAGTTTCGCGACAGTTTATTTGTCGCCAAGTGATTATCATCGTGTGCATATGCCTGCAAAAGGCAAATTGTTAAGAACGATTCATGTTCCAGGTAAGTTGTACAGCGTTTCATTAAAAACTGCTGCGCAGATCCCAACACTGTTTGCAGAAAATGAACGTTATGTTTGCTTATTTGAGACTGAATACGGAAAAATGATTGTAATTTTAGTAGGAGCAATTAATGTTTCTAGTATGGCAACAGTTTGGGGAGGAGATGTGACGCCACCTTATGGCAAAGTTATCGAATATCAAACTTATGATCGTGAGATTGAGTTAGATAAGGGTGCTGAAATGGGGCGATTTAATATGGGCTCTACTGCGATTGTATTACTAGAGAAAAACAATGAATTAGTTTTGAAGGAAAGTTTGAAAGAAGGTGTTGCGATAAAAATGGGCGAAACATTATTTAGTTTTTGCAATTCTGAGAGCAAAGTACTATAATTCACCGCTTGTATTTTTAGCGAAATACATTCCTTGTCTTACAGAAGAAGATTTCTGAAGACTTTATTTGTTTAATAAATCCATAAGGAATTATGAATATGCGTCATTATGAAGTTGTATTCCTTGTTCACCCAG
>CANRJX010000056.1 GCA_947631095.1 uncultured Wohlfahrtiimonas sp. | reverse complement strand
AAAATAAAGTTACCCAAATCTGAAGCCAATAAAGGATTATCAGGTTTTGGTGGCTCTGTCGTTAATACATCAAAACCAGCACCGCCAACTGTGCGATTACGAAGTGCATTAGCCATCGCCAGCTCATTCACTAAACCGCCACGACTCACGTTAATGATGATCACATCATCTTTCATCATCGACAGTTCTTTTTCATCAATTAAGTTTTTAGTCTCTTCTGTTAAAGGCGCGTGAATTGAATAAACATCTGATTGTTTTAAAACCTCTTCAAATGCAACATAACCTTCACGTACTTCTTTAGCATTTTTGCGCTCTGAAAAAAGAACCTTCATACCAAATGCTTTTGCATATTCAGCAAGCTTGTGGCCAATATCCCCTTTACCAAAAATGCCCAGTGTTTTGCCTTTCAATTCAAAAATTGGCGCTGCAAAAATAGTAAAGTATGGTGATTTTTGCCATTCACCCGCGTGAACTTCTTTTTCATATACAGGCAAACGATGCATTAATGAGATCATCATCATAAAAGCATGCTCAGCAACTGCTGTCCCACTATAGTTAGCAACATTACAAACAGTAATGCCTAATTCTTTAGCCGCTTCTATATCAATGATATTAAAGCCCGTTGCAGAAACAGCGATTAATTTTAACTGTGGATTCTCTTCCATCACTTTACGGCTAATGGGCACTTTATTAGTGATGGCAATCTCATGGCCCTCAATTGCTTTACTCACTGAATCTTCATCTTTGGTGCAATTTTCGATGTTCGTCATTTCAAAAGGAAAATCAAAAACTAAATTAGCTTTTTCTAATGTACCTTTATCTAAAAACACTATTTTTTTACTCGACATACTCAACCCTTCATAATGAAAAATATTTTATTGATTAGATATTACCGACCATCTTCGTTGGCACAACCCATTCATCAAATTCAGCTTCAGTTAAGTAACCAAGCTCTAAAGCCGATGCTTTTAATGTGAGATTTTTTTGGTATGCATTTTTCGCAATTTTCGCCGCCTTATCATAACCAATATGAGGATTTAAAGCTGTCACTAACATTAATGAGTTATTTAATAAATCATTAATGCGCTCTAAGTTTGGTTCAATACCAGAAGCACAATGAATATTAAAACTATTCATTCCATCTGCCAATAAACGCACAGTTTGTAAAAAATTATTAATGATCATCGGGCGAAATACATTTAATTCAAAGTTGCCATTCATGCCACCGATATTAATTGCCACATCATTCCCCATGACTTGAGCACAGGCCATTGTTAACGCCTCGCTTTGTGTTGGATTGACTTTGCCTGGCATAATTGAGCTGCCTGGTTCATTCTCAGGAATGCGAATTTCACCAATGCCACAACGCGGCCCCGAAGCTAACCAGCGAACATCATTGGCAATTTTCATTAACGATGCAGCTAATCCTTTTAAAGTTCCGTGAGTATAAACCAATGCATCTGTCGTCGCTAAGGCTTCAAATTTATTTGGCGATGTTACAAAATCTTGCTCAGTAAATTCAGCAATCACACGCGCTACATTTTCAGAGTAATTCGGTGGTGTATTTAAACCTGTGCCTACAGCTGTTCCACCCAATGCCAATTCAGACAAATGCGGCAATGAGCCTTTAATATGACGGTGCGCATTTTTCAACATTTCTACCCAGCCTGAGATCTCTTGGCCTAATGTTAATGGTGTTGCATCTTGTAAATGCGTACGGCCGATTTTGACAATCATTTTAAAATCATTGGCTTTTTTATCGAGTACCTTAGTCAATGATTCTAACTCAGGTAATAAATGTTTTTGAATCGCGACAACGGCAGCAATGTGCATCGCTGTTGGGAATGTATCATTTGAACTTTGAGATTTATTCACATCATCATTTGGGTGAATCAAACGCCCTTCACCGCGCTCACCACCCAATAATTCACTCGCACGATTAGCAATCACTTCATTCAAGTTCATATTGGTTTGTGTACCTGAACCCGTTTGCCAAATTGCGAGTGGAAATTCTGTAGCATGCTTACCTTGAATAATTTCATCACAAGCTTCCACAATCACTTTAGTTTTTTGATCATCCAAAAGCCCTGCTTCATTATTAACAATCGCAGCTGAGCGCTTCACAATCGCCATGGCAGTGATTAAATCTGGTGGCATTTTTTCAGTAGAGATTTTAAAGTTTTCTAACGAGCGTTGTGTTTGTGCTCCCCATAATTTATCCGTTGGGACTTTTACATCGCCCATCGTGTCTTTTTCTATACGAAACTCACTCGACATCCTATCCTCCATAATTTATTTAATTTTCTTAGATAAACAAAGACTCATTATTCAATGAGCGCACTCAATGTAAACCCATTTGTTGAATATACCAAATCATTCAGCATGTGCTAATACAAACATTAGTCTTATGTGCCTTAATGTAATATCCTAGTGAAAACATAGCTATTTTATAAAAATTAACAGTCTCATTAATATAATGAATCAATAACCATATCAATTTCTGTACAAAGATAATGATTTACATCTCAACATTGAATTAAAATATTCGCTACAATATCGCCCTATTGAAATTTGAAATGCACGAAATTTAGTTAGGATGACTGAAATGACCAATTTTGACGAACTCTGGAAACCTTTTGCTCTATCATTTGATGCCCTTAAAACCAAGGAAGGTTTAGAGTCGCTTGATACACTTTTTCTCAATAGTTTATCTGCCGAATTAAAGACTAAAATTGAAGCGTGGCGTAAACAAGAATTAGTGCTGAGTGAAATTGAAACTTCAGAATTGCAAATTGCAATTGCTGAAGGCTTAAACCATTTCATGGCGAATACTCTACAAATACAGAAGTCAACTGACTTTTACTTTGAACAAGCAGCAGATGAAGCTTGCGTTCTACAATTTAAAGATCGCTATATTCAACGTGGTGCTAAGCGATATAAACAAGAAATTACTGAAAGCTTTGATGACTTGACTGATCGTTTAATGGCAAAAAGTAAAGCAACTGCTGAAACTTTTGAATTTGACTTATCTAAATATGCTCTAGCGCAAGAAGCTGGTTCTGATGCTGAGAAAGAGATCATTGAATGGGCAACATTAGCGCTCAATACAGATGAAGGTAAAGCGATTACTCAACATTGGGTATCTTTTAAATTTCCTGAACGCGTTGACCCACAAAATTTGGTCAGCAATGAAGAAGTGATCTTTAAAGGTATTCCAGTTCGTCAAGGCAATGGCACAGAGCGCCGCCGTGATGGTTTCCATTTAACTGATAATCGCATGAGTGATCATGACATTGCTGGCGAAGTGGATTACTGTAAATATTGTCATGATCATGAAGGTGACTTCTGTAGCAAAGGTTTCCCTGTTAAAAAAGCACAACCTGAGTTGGGCTTAAAGAAAGATAACTTTGGTAATACACAAACGGGTTGTCCTTTAGATGAAAAAATCTCAGAGATGATCACACTGCGTAAATCAGGGCATGTTATTGGTGCCTTAGCAATGATCATGATTGAAAACCCAATGGTTCCTGCGACAGGTCATCGTATTTGTAATGATTGTATGAAGGCTTGTATTTATCAAAAAACCGAGCCTGTTAATATTCCTCAAATCGAAACAAACGTTTTAACAAGCGTTTTGGAACTGCCTTGGGGTATTGAAATATATGATATTTTCACGCGTTGGAATCCATTAAAACAAACAGGTTATTTACCAACTGAAGGCAATAATCGCAAAGTATTAGTTTCAGGTTTAGGTCCTGCTGGCTTTACGATGACGCATTACTTATCACAAGCGGGTTGCCATGTGGTTGCGGTAGATGGTTTGAAAATCGAACCATTACCAGAAGCATTATTAAATGCTCCTGTTGAACATTGGTCATCTTTGGAAGAAGACTTAGCCTCTCGTATTTTATACGGTTTTGGTGGTGTTGCTGAATACGGTATTACTGTTCGTTGGGATAAAAACTTCCTACGTTTAATTTACTTAGTCTTAGCACGCCGTAATAACGTACAAATCTTTGGTGGTGTTCGCTTAGGTGGCACATTGATGATTGAAGATGCTTTCGAATTAGGCTTCGATCATGTTTCACTAGCAGTTGGCGCGGGCTTACCGAGAGTATTAAATATAGAGAATTCTTTAGCACGTGGCATGCGTCAAGCTTCTGACTTTTTAATGGCAATGCAATTAACCGGTGCAGCAAAGGCAACTTCACTTTCTACATTGCAAGTTCGTATGCCTGCCGTTGTGATTGGTGGTGGTTTAACGGCGGTCGACTCAGCGACAGAAATGCAAGCTTATTACATCACGCAAGTGGAGAAAGTATTACACCGAGTGGAAACTTTAGGTGAAGAAGCCGTACGCAGTGCTATTTTTACACCTGAAGACAATGAAATTTTAGATGAATTCATCACTCATGGTCGTGAAGTAAAAGCTGAACGTGAACGTGCTAAAGCAGCTGGCGAAGCACCGAATTTCACACCATTATTACATAAATGGGGCGGTGTATTATTGGCTTACCGCCGTACAATGCAAGAGTCGCCTGCTTATACATTGAATCATGATGAAATCACTAAAGCATTTGAAGAAGGTATTTTCTATGGTGAATCATTAGATCCTAAAGGTGTTAGCTTAGATAAATACGGACACATTGAAAGCATCACTTTTAAAAGAAATGGTGAAGAAGTCACAATTCCTGCACGTACTATTTTAGTCGCAGCGGGTACATCTCCAAATACAATTTATGCCACTGAGCATGGAACTTTAGAAGTAGAAGATAAACATCACTTCCAAGGTTATGATTTATTGGGTAACAAGGTTGAATATGATCGTGAAAAAAATGTAAAAGATGATTTCGCACCATTCACATCATTTGAGCATAAAGATCATCGCGTTTCTTATATTGGTGATACGCACCCTACATTTAATGGTAACGTTGTAAAAGCGATCACAAGTGCAAAACGTACAGCGGATCAAGTCATTGAAGCCATGAAAGCATTGCCGGCAAATCACTTGTCGAATGATGAATTAAGCGCAGCAATGACTGAAGGTTTAACTGTGACGATTGAATCAGTTAAATTAGATAATCCTGCTGTTGCTGAAGTTTGGGTTAAAGCACCATTTGTTGCTAAAAACTTCCAGCCTGGTCAATTCTTCCGCTTACAAACTTATGAAGTGGATGGGCAAATCATTGAAGATACACGATTACAAATTCCTCTCTTCACAGCATCAGGAACAGGCTCTAAAGATGGTGCAATTCGTTTAATGGTATTCCAATGGGGTGTCGCTCCACGCTTAATCTCTCGCTTAAAACCCGGCGATCGTTTAGTATTAGCAGGCCCAACCGGTGCACCGACAGATATTCCTACAAATAAAAATATCTTAATCATGGCTGGCCGCTGGGGTACAGCAATCATGCTTGACTTAGCACCTGTATTGCGTGAAGCGGGTAACAAAATCACTTATATCGCAACACTTGGCCAAGCCTCGGAAATGGATAAAAGAGATGAGCTTGAGGCAAGTACTGATCAGATTATTTGGTGTGTACAAAAAGGCGACAAAGTTGAAGCTCGCCGCCCACAAGATTCATCAGTTGTTGCTACTGATATGATCGAATTATTGCAGAACTTAGATAATGATGGCGTTGTAGATTTATCAAGCATTGATCGTATGTTGGCACTTGGTTCAACCAGCTTACTAAAAGGGCTACAAAAAGAGTTGTCTGATGGTGGTCGCTTAACTACTGTCTTTAATCCTGATGTAGAAGTCATGGGGACAGTTGGAAGCCCAATGCAGTGTATGATGAAAGGCGTTTGTGGTCAGTGTTTACAATGGCAAATTGATCCTGTGACAAAACAACGCACGCGCGCTGTATTTACATGTGCAGGACAAGATCAAAATGTTAAAGAAATTGACCTAGATAATTTAACGGCTCGTACAAGCCAAAATAGATTGCTAGATGTCATCAACGTCGCTTGGTTTAATAGAATTTTAACTAAGATCGATCAATAAAATTTTGTCATTAAAAAAGGAGCTTACGCTCCTTTTTTAATTCTATCCGTGTGCTCTTTTGTGTGCCATACACATTGCATAAATTTCATCTTTAATTTTCAGCTTTTGCTTTTTTAAAGTATCTAGGACGATTGAATCAACGTGTTCTCTTCTTTTCGTCGCATCTGTAATTTTTAGATCTAATTCATTGTGTTTTGCGAAAAGCTTGGCAAAACGTGCATTACTGTTTTTCAATTTAGAAACAACATCTTTATATTCATCTAACATATAAATCTCCTCATCATTGGGAAAGTTCGAATCCTATTCACGTTTGTACTGCTCTATTACCATACTGAATTTTTTCATATTCGGCGTGTTTAATTTTTTTATCAAAGCGCTGAGACTTGAATAATCAATATAAAATTGCCCATAATTTCATCATGCCATGACTGAAACCTTGAAATCTTGAAATTTGACCTCATTTTCTTTGAACGCAACCGTAACAATGAACAAGGAGTTCAAATGGAACAATATCGTGGAACGACGATCTGCGCTGTTAAACGTGGCAATGAAGTTGTCATTGGCGGCGATGGACAAGTATCTCTTGGCAATACAGTCATGAAAGGCAATGCTCGTAAAGTTCGTCGTCTATATAACGGCAAAGTTATTGCAGGCTTTGCAGGTGGCACCGCGGATGCATTCACACTATTCGAACGTTTTGAAGCAAAATTGGAACAACATGGTGGTCAATTAACACGCGCTGCTGTTGAATTAGCAAAAGATTGGCGAACTGATCGTATGTTACGCCGTCTAGAAGCATTATTAATCGTAGCAGATGCTACAGCTATTTTAGTAATTTCAGGTAATGGTGATGTTATAGAGCCTGAACACAATATGGCAACAATCGGTTCTGGTGGTGCATTTGCACAAAGTGCTGCGCTAGCATTATTAGACAATACTGAACTAGATGCAGAGTCCATCGTTCGTAAAAGTCTAAACATCGCAGCAGATATCTGTATTTATACTAATCACAATCAAACGATTGAAAAATTAACATTTTAGGAATTTATCATGAGTGAAATGACACCTAGAGAGATTGTCCAAGAATTGGATCGATACATTGTTGGACAAAATGATGCAAAACGCGCTGTTGCGATTGCACTCCGTAATCGTTGGAGACGCCAACAAGTTACTGGTGATTTACGCAAAGAAATTACACCAAAAAATATTTTAATGATTGGGCCAACGGGCGTTGGTAAAACTGAAATTGCACGCCGTTTGGCAAATTTAGCCAATGCACCTTTCATTAAAGTAGAGGCCACAAAATTTACAGAAGTGGGTTATGTCGGCCGTGAAGTTGACTCAATCATTCGTGATTTGGTGGAAGCTTCTATTAAAAAAGTGCGTGAAGAAGCAATTAAATTATCACATCCAAAAGCAGAAGAAGCTGCAATTAATCGTATTTTAGACGTGTTAATTCCTCGTCCAAAATCAGTTGGTTTTGATAATGAGCCAAGTGCGCCGAGCACTGATAATTCAGTTACACGTCAAAAATTCCGCGAAAAATTAATTCGTGGTGAATTAGATGATAAAGAAATTGAAATTGAATTATCTCAAAAACATGCAGCTTCTATGAACATCATGACACCTCCTGGCATGGAAGAAATGGCAGAACAATTGCAATCTCTATTCAGCCAAACAGGCAATGAACCTAAACATAAGCAAAAGATGAAAATCAAAGATGCTTTAGTTGCGGTACAAAATGAAGAAGCTAGCCGTTTAGTTAATGAAGAAGAAGTAAAGAAAGCAGCAATTGAAGCTGCTGAAAATACAGGCATCGTATTCATTGATGAAATTGATAAAGTTTGTCGCCGTGGTGAAACATCTGGCGCAGATGTTTCTCGTGAAGGTGTACAACGCGACTTATTGCCAATCATCGAAGGCAGCACAATTTCAACAAAATATGGTTCTGTAAAAACAGATCATATTTTATTCATCGCATCTGGTGCTTTCCACTTAGCGCGCCCTTCTGACTTGATCCCTGAGTTACAAGGCCGTTTACCGATCCGCGTTGAATTAAATGCATTAACTGCTCATGATTTTGAACGTATCTTAAAAGAGCCATCTTCTGCATTAATCAAGCAATACAAAGCGTTATTGCAAACAGAAAATGTTGGCTTAGATTTTACTGATGGCGCAATCACTGAAATCGCTAAAATCGCTTATAACGTGAATGAAAAAACTGAAAATATCGGTGCTCGTCGTTTACACACAATTCTTGAGCGTTTATTAGAAGAAATTTCTTTCAGTGCATCAGATAAGAGTGGTGAAAACATCACGATTGATGAAAACATGGTAAAAGAATCATTGGGTGAATTATCTGACAATGAAGATTTAAGCAGATTTATTCTCTAATAAAACTATTACCCAAAAAATAAAACCTCGCATTGCGAGGTTTTTATTTGCTTAATCAAATTAATTAGAAATTCTCAGTATTTTCCAATTGCTTAACTTTCGTCTCTATATCTGCCTGAATTTCTTCAGCATATTGTGGATCATCTTCTTGTGCTTCAATAATTGACTCATCCACCAAACATTCAGGATTATAAACAGAAATGATCTCTTCGCCTTTATCATCTTCCGTCACAATATATTGTAAACCTGAGCGATTCACTTTATGACATTGACGCTGATACCAGCCTGCGAAGCCAGTTTTAGGTTCATCAGGATTATAGTAGTAAGCATTCATAACTCCGGGCAAACCAAGACCACATACCAAGCCTGATAACAATACACACGTAAAGGTATAACCAATTAAAATTCCACTATATTGGGAAAGTTGTGGAATATTAGCGACTGCCAAAATTAATGCTAAAGAAATACCACCACGCACGCCCCCCCAAGATAAGATCATCAAACTACCATGATAACTTTTTCTTCTGACTGATCTAAACGGTACAAATGCTAAAAAATTACCTGCAAAGCGTGATAAATGCAAAATAATAAATGCGACGATTCCACCGAGTAATAAGCTGGTATCAAAATCAATGATGAATAATTCCATACCAATCAAAGTGAATAGGAATGAATTAATAATTCCTTCCACGGTATGCCAAAAATGATTAATCTCTTTCACTTCTTTTTCAGACAAGATCTCATGCCAGCGATTACCAACAACTAATCCGCCCACTACACATGCAATTGGGCCTGATGCATGTGCATATAAAGCAATTAAATAAGAACCTGTTGCTAAAAATGCAGTGGATAGAATCAAAGATTCCATTTCATGTTTACCATTGAGTAATTTTAAAACAAACCAGCCAAATGACAGCCCAATGATTACAGCCACTGAAATTTCATAAGCTAAATCTACAAAAAATTCTTCTAATGTAAAATCACCACCCTTCACTATCGCCAAAATACTCATAAAGAGCGCGATACAAACTGCATCATTAAACAGAGATTCACCTTCCAATTTAATGATTAAATGTCTGGGTGCTTTCACAGAACTTAAAACGCCTTTAATGCCAATCGGATCTGTTGCACCTAATGCTGCACCCAATAACAATAACACCAAAAGACTAACAACATGTCCTGTAACTAACTGATAACCATACAATGCTAAACCAAAGAAACCAGCACACAGCACCAAAGCAAGGCTTGCTAAAATTACGATCGGCTTAGAATAAGTTTTTAAATCTGAAGTTTTAAACTTCAATGCTGATGACGTCAAAATAAAACAGATAACACCATTAATTAAGAAATCATAGAAATCGATACTGCGAACAGCTGATTCAATTTCTCCAATATTAATCTCAATGTATTCATTATGCCCAAACAGACTCACAAACCATTGTAATAAAAAGACAAAAATTGCAGAAACGATTGGCACTCCGATCGCTGCTGGCAAACCTAAGACTCGTTTATTAAATAATGTTGTCGCAATTGACAATAAAAAAACGACCGTGAAAACTTGTAAAAGTGCAAAATTTCCCATTTTTATTATAACCTTGCATGTGTGGATAGCTGATATTGTAATACCTGAAGGATAATCATGATAATAATATTTTGCATAATGTTATATCAATCAAAAATCAGAATACTTTAAGTCATACTCTGCAGTAACTTTTTTGCTTTTTGCTGAAAATTAAATATAAAAAATGCAGTTAATAAAATGAAAACACTCGACAATAGAGCAATCGTAAAACCTGCACGAATATTATATTCATCGATGATGTATCCTGACATTGCAGCACCCATCGCTACACCAATGCCCAATCCTGACAAGAGCCAAGTTAAACCCTCCGTCAGTTGTTCATCTGGAACATTTTCTTCGACTAAACTCATCGCAGTAATCATGGTGGGTGAAAAAAACAAACCTGCTATGAATACAGTGACGGATAGTGAGGCGATATTCCACACCATTAATAGCGGTATAGTAGAAAGCATTGTTGCTAATGATGATAACAATAATAATTTAGCCAATGACCATTTGAATTGCATCATTCCAAAAAGCAATCCAGCTGCACAAGAACTCACAGCATAAAATGATAAAACAATGCTCGCAGAAGCTGGCATATTCTGATTTTTAGCAAATGCCACGCTTGCTACATCAATTGTACCCACTATAATCCCTAAGAATACCAATAGTAATGTCAGCGCTTTCACCATAGTTAATCGAAAAACTGATGCATTATAAACTTCAATTTTTTTAACTGCAGGTTCAGTTTTTTTCTGCACTACAAAAGCTGTTACACCAATAAATAAAAATAACATCGCCAATAATGGCCCTGCCTGTGGAAATAATCCCACACACAATCCAACTGATAATGGTGGACCAACGATAAAGCAAAGTTCATCTAATACGCTTTCTAATGCATAAGCTGTTTGTAGCTCGGGTTTACCGCGATAAATTTCAGTCCAGCGTGCTCTAACCATTGCAGACATATTGGGTGTAAATCCACCCAAAATAGCAAATATGAATAACATCCAAGATGGCAACTGCCAATATGCAACCGTCAATAAACTCAAAATACTCACTAAAGCAACAAAGGCAGTATAAGGTAAGACTTTGCTCTGCCCATAACGATCAACTAAACGCGATATTCTCGGTGCAATTACGGCACAACTCAAAGTAAATACTGCGGCTACACCACCAGCTAAAGTGTAACTTGCATTCAACTCTGACAGCATAGTAATAATACCTATTGCCGTCATAGAAACTGGCAATCTTGCCAATAACCCCGCCAATACAAAGCCTTTTGCACCGGGTGTTTTTAATAAAGTGGTATATGAAACCATGGTTTCTTCCTCAAAAGATCTCTTTTACATACGTCGCGTATGAAAGCACAGAATTGTATTTGCATACGTGACGTATGTCAATTACAATATTTCAACTTTTTACAAGTAGATTGACCATGAAAAAAACACCCAATAAACGAACTCAAATGATTGAAGAGACACAAGCTAAGTTAATTAATGCTGCAAGAATTGCTTTTGCAGAACAAGGCTATGCCAATACTTCTATGGATGAATTTACCGCTTCTGTTGGTTTAACGCGCGGCGCGCTTTATCACCATTTTGGAAGCAAAAAGGGACTGTTTGCCGAAGTTGTTAAACAAATTGATGCAGAAATTGATGTGGAATTGCTCTGTATTTCTGATCAAGCGGATAATCCTTGGCAAGGATTATATAATCGTGGAAAAGCTTATTTAGAAATGGTATTAAACCATGAAATTCAACAAATTTTACTGATTGATGCCAAATCGGTTTTGGGCAGTGAGCTTTCACAAATACAAATGCAGTGCCTCGAATCTGTTGAACAACTGCTGCATAAAGGTATGTTAGAGAATTTTATTCAGCCAATGAATCCATATGCGTTGGCTATATTTATCAATGGTTCTTTGACAGAAGCTGCTTTTTGGATCGCTAATGATGCTGAACCACAAGCTAGATTACCTGAAGCGATTGATTGTTGGACTGCTTTAATGAATGGGATTAAAAAAAGCCCAATAAATATTAGGCTTTTAAATTCTGAGATTTGAATAAAATTATCTACTTAAACTATCCAATTCACCATCACGCATCCATTCAGCGATCTGTTTTGTGTAGTAGCTCACAATAACATCTGCACCTGCGCGCTTAAAACCGATCAATGTTTCTTTCACCACTGCTTTTTCATCCAATGCGCCTGCTTGTGCTGCAAATTTAATCGCTGCATATTCACCGCCCACTTGATAAAC
>CANRJX010000055.1 GCA_947631095.1 uncultured Wohlfahrtiimonas sp. | reverse complement strand
TGGCTAATTTAATACTATTTGTGATTTTAATGCAACTTTTTTTTTCATTTTTAATACAAATTGTTGTAAAAATATTTTCAAAACAACATTATTTTATTTTTTATCCAATAAAATCAATACTATAAATTGTTGTTTTTTTGATACTCACATTTTATTTAATTAATTTTTTTATGATTAAATCAACAATTTTTTCAGCTTGATTTTGTTTTGATGCACAAGATAATTCTATTTTTTCATTATTTGTATCAATAATGACAATGTGATTCTCATCTTTGCCAAAAACTTTACCACCAGAAACATCATTAGCACAAATCAAATCCAGATGTTTCTCTTTAAGTTTTTTAGTTGCATATTCAATAATATTTTGTGTTTCAGCAGCAAAGCCAACAACAAATGGCTTATTTGGCAAGCCCGCAACAGTTGCTAACACATCAGGATTCTTCACAAATGATAAAGTCAGCATATCTTCTTTATCACTCTTTTTGATTTTTTCATTGGCAATATCAGCGACTTTATAATCCGCAACAGCGGCAGCTCCTACAAATATATCAGCACCCGTTATATTATCTAAAACAGCATCCAGCATATCTTGCGCGCTAATCACAGGAATGACATTCACTGAATCATTTGGCTTAGCGTCACATGGCCCTAAAACTAAAATCACTTCTGCGCCTTGCTCAACGAAAGCATTCGCAAGTGCACATGCCATTTTACCACTGGAATGATTACTCAAATAACGCACGGGATCAATTGCTTCGCGCGTCGGCCCACCTGTAATAACCACTTTTTTATTTTTTAAAGGTAAATTTTCTTTGCAAGATGCCTTCATTAATATGTGTGAATAAATAGCTTCAGGTTCAGCCATTCGTCCTTGCCCAACTTCACCGCATGCTTGTTCGCCACTATCAGGCGCAATGATATGATATAAACCACTCAAATATAGCTTTTGTATATTTGATTGCGTCATTGGGTTATCCCACATATAGCGATTCATACTTGGCGCAAGGTAGATTCTTTTTGGTGAAGCTAGACACATTGCACTGACTAGATCATCAGCAATACCATTGGCTAATTTTGCCATCATATTCGCACTACAAGGCGCAATAATAATTTCATCAGCCCAGCGAGATAATTCAATGTGTCCCATGCCCATTTCATGAGCAGGGTCTAAAATATCAGACACAACTGGATTACCTGATAAAGCTTGCATGGTCAAAGGCGTAATAAATTCTTTGGCACTTTTTGTCATCACAACTCTAACTTCACAGCTTGCTTTTTTAAATAAACGAACTAAAAGTGCAGATTTATAGGCTGCGATACTGCCAGTAACTGCGATTACAATTTTTTTCATACCATTAACCTACAATAAAATAATATCGAATTGCTCAATATTATAGAGCGCTTCCGCCTGTAATTTGATATTCAACTTTGCAAATGCCTGAAGCTCAGCTAAATGATGCGCCTCTTCATCTAATAGTTGCTCAATCACATCTGAAGAAGCCAAAATCAAAATGCTATTAATGTTTGGATATTGCCTTGCTTCGCGCACAACTTCTCTAAAGATCTCATAGCAAATGGTTTCTTTAGTTTTAATATAACCTTTACCCTGACACGTTGGGCATTTCTCACACAAAATATGCTCTAAGCTTTCACGTGTTCGCTTGCGTGTCATTTCTACCAATCCTAAGCTTGTCACTGCACTAATTGTTGTGCGTGCATTATCTTTGGATAAGTGAAGTTGTAGCTCATCCAAGACGCTTTGTTGATGCTCAGGATTGATCATATCAATAAAGTCAATAATGATCATACCGCCCAAGTTACGCAGTCTCACCTGATGTGCGATCGTTTGAGCGGCTTCTAAATTAGTTTTAAAAATTGTTTCTTCTAAATTACGATGCCCCACATAAGCGCCAGTATTAACATCTATAGTTGTCATGGCCTCAGTTTGCTCAATGATAATGTAACCACCAGATTTTAAAGCAACATGATTAGACAATGCTTTTTCAATCTCTTCTTCCACTTGGTATAAATCAAAAATTGGGCGTGAACCTTTGTAGAGCTGCAAATTTTCTACTGTTTCAGGTAAAAAATCTTGTGTAAAACGTAGCATTCTTTCAAACGACTCTGTTGCATCGACTTTGATCTGCTGAATTCCACGACCAACGTAATCACGTAGAATCCTTAGCTCTAATGGAAAATTACCATAAATTAAATCGCCCGCTTTAGATTGTTTAATCTTGTCTGAAACATTCCCCCAAAGACGCGATAAAAACTGCATATCAGCACGCAATACCCAAGGATCAACACCTTCAGCTGCTGTACGTGCAATATAAGCACCACCGAGTTCTGATTGGAAATTTGTTAAATGCTCTTTTAAGCGAGCTCTTTCTTCTTCTTGCTCTATGCGAATAGAAACACCTATCACATCGCTATCAGCCAAATAAACTAGATAACAAGACGGAATAGAAACTTGTGTCGTTAATCTTGCGCCTTTAGTCCCTAAAGGATCTTTAATCACCTGAACAATAATTTCTTGGCCTTGATACAAAATCGAATTAATATCCGCTTTGGGCTGTGCTATGACACTTTTCCCTGTATTTTCAGCATTTTCAGTGTCAATGTCATCCGCTAACACTTCTTTTTCTATTTCTAAAGAATTTTTAACTGTATGAATATCATTAACATGAAGGAAAGCAGCACGTTCTAATCCAATATCAATAAATGCTGCTTCCATTCCAGGCAATACTCTAACAACCTTCCCTTTGTAGATATTGCCCACTAAAAGGTTACGATCTGTCCTCTCAATTAATATTTCTTGCAAGACTCCATCGCGTATAACCGCTGCACGCGTTTCATACGGAGATTTATTAATTAAGATTTCATCACTCATAATTTTCCTTTTAGTTTGCTCTTCTTTCCAACATTGCGACCGCAGGCAACTCTTTACCTTCCAAAAACTCTAAGAATGCTCCGCCAGCGGTTGAAATGTAAGAGATGTCAGATGTTAAACCAAATTGCTCTATTGCCGCAACTGTATCACCACCACCTGCGATAGAAAATGAACCACTTTGTTTGATTGCTTCACCCAATGCCTTTGTACCTTCAGCAAAATTTGGGAACTCGAATACACCAACAGGGCCATTCCAAACAACTGTTTTAGCATTTTTGATTAATTCTGCATAAAGCTTTGCAGTTTCAGGACCAATATCCATGATCATATCGTCTGCCGCTACATCTGCAATGCTCTTCACAGTTGCTTCTGTATTCACATTGAATTCTTTACCCACCACAACATCGACTGGCAATGGAATTTGCTTACCTGTTGATTTAGCTTTTTCTAGCAATGCTTTTGCTTCATCGACTAAGTCAGCTTCTACTAAACTTTTACCAACTTGGAAGCCTTGTGCCAATAACAATGTATTGGTTATACCACCACCAGTAATCAATACATCAACTTTATCCAACAGCTGATTCAATACTGTTAATTTAGTTGATACTTTAGAACCACCAACAATTGCAACAATAGGACTCACAGGAGCGACTAATCCTTTTTTCAAAGAGTCTAATTCTTCTGATAGCACTAAACCTGCACACGCAACTTTAGCATAATCACCCACGCCTACAGTTGAAGCCGCAGCTCTATGTGCAGTTGCAAAAGCATCCATCACAAATACATCACATAATGCTGCCATTTTTTGCGCCAAGTCAGAGTTATTTTTATTCTCACCCACTAAAAAGCGTGTATTTTCTAATAATTTAACTTTACCAGGTTCAACAGTCACACCATCAATCCAATCACGAACTAAAGGAACATCTTGTCCTAACGCATTAGATAACCAAGCTGCCACTGGCTCTAAACTAAATTCAGCATCAAAAACACCTTCATCTGGTCTACCCAAATGCGACATTACTAAAACGCCCGCACCTTGCTTTAATGCCTGTTCAATGGTTTTCATTGATGCTACCAAACGTGCATCAGACGTAATTTTACCATCATGAATTGGAACATTTAGATCTTCACGAATTAAAACTGTTTTGCCTGTTAAATCCAATGATTCCATTTTGTTGTAATGCATACACACCCCCTAATTGATTTTATCCAAATATTTTTCAGCATCTAAAGCAGCCATACAACCAGTACCAGCTGAAGTAATAGCTTGTCGATACACTGAATCCATCACATCACCACACGCAAAAACACCTTCAATATTAGTTGCTGTTGCATTACCTTCAATACCAGAACGCACTTTGATGTAACCATTCACCATTTCTAATTGCCCTGTAAACATATCTGTGTTTGGATGATGTCCAATTGCAACAAATACGCCTTGTAAAGCAATCTTTTTCAAATCATCATTATTCGTTGATTTAATTTCAACACCTGAAACTAAGTTATTTTCACCCAATACTTCGTTCAATTCGTTATTTAAATGGAGTTCGATTTTGCCTTCTTCAACTTTCTTGTACAATTTTTCGATCATAATTTTTTCTGCACGGAAAGTATCGCGACGATGAATTAAATGCACTTTAGAAGCAATACCACTTAGATATAATGCTTCTTCAACGGCAGTATTACCACCACCAATGACAGCCACTTCTTGATCTTTATAAAAAAATCCATCACAAGTAGCACATGCTGAAACACCTTTACCTTTATATTTTTCTTCTGATGGTAAACCTAAATATTTCGCAGTTGCTCCTGTTGCAATAATTAAAGCTTGGCATTCGTAAGTATCACTGCCGCCTTCTAAAATAAAATTTTTACCAGAAAGATCAACTTTCTCAATGTGATCCCAAATCATTTCTGTACCAAAACGCTCAGCATGATTGGCTAATTTTTCCATTAAAGCTGGTCCTGTTAAACCTTCTTCGCCACCTGGCCAGTTATCAATTTCTGTCGTAGTCATCAATTGACCGCCTTGCTGAATACCTGTAATAATAACAGGCTGAAGATTTGCTCGTGCAGCATACAAGGCAGCCGTATAACCGGCTGGACCAGAACCTAGAATAATCAACGGATATACTTTTTTATCTGACATAATATTATTAACACCCAAAAAATATAGTCATTATACAAAATATTTAGTTTGCATCAGACATAAAAAAAGCCCACTTATTAACAAGCGGGCTTTTTAAGCTGTAATTTTACAACATCGGCTTTATCGCTTCTGATGCTCGTTTAATATCTAAGAAAATCAAACCTAAGCGAGCATTAGCTTTACACATTACAGATAACACAGCATCATTACCTGCAGATGTCATGATTACGTATCCAGATGCACCTTTTACCAATACCTGCTCCAACTCACCTCTAGATAATTCTTTGGCGATGCGCTCACCTAAAGACAACATAGCAGCACTCATTGCACCAACATGATCCTCATCCATACTAGCTGGTAAAAGAGAACTCATAATCAATCCATCTGTAGAAATGATTGCTGAAGCTTCGATATCTGCTGATGTACCATTCAATTCACTCAAGATTGAATTCAACACTTCTTCACGCATATTATTTATCCTTTTATTATATCTTAATTCTTAATGAATCTGACATTTCCATAACGATATACTAGCACCCATATTAAATCTCGGAAAGCTTTTTGATTCAAAAAAGGGATGCCTGCAATTGTCAGAGTAAATTTATTTCCCATGACATCGATAGAGTAAATACCTAACTGGGTCATACCTTGATAGTTGGTAATCCCAACACCTATATGATTATTTCCGTTAATGATATTAGATACCGTATCGTAACTGTCTTGGTATACAGTCGCCAAATGTGTGCTCATCGCAACGATTTGATCCAAGTCATTTTCAGGAAAACCTACGTTTCCTAATAAAAAACCTAATTGATCAGACAATAATGCTTTATCTAAACTGGAAAATAAAGACAGCATTGAGGGTAAGTCTGTTTCAAAATTAATTTTAGGCGCAGTACTTTCCTTAATTTCAGCTTGAATAAAGTGCATAATTTCCAATTGGAAAAATACAGCTTTAGCTAATTTTATTTGTTCTTCTTTAAAGCCTGTCAATTCACAAATCATGGCATCAGAAAGTTCTGGGCTTTTTTCTAAACTCATAAGCTTTAGCAAAACATTACGTGCTGCCTGATTTGTTTTAGTTTGTTGTACAGCATATAGCGCGCCTTGAGCAGTCACTGTTATATATTTTTTTTCTGTCATCATCCACTAGCCTTTACAATCATCCTTTCAACTAGTTTTAGAACATCTTGTCGTCGTCTGACATCCACAACTAAAGCATCTGAAAGTGATGGGTGATATTGAGAAATTGCATTTAAAAATGATTCTTTTTGGTTTTGGTTAAAATTTTCAGTTTGCGTAACACCGATAATACAAGGATGATTTTCAATAACTTGTAAGTATTCATATAATATTTGTCCCACTTCTTCTGTTTCTATGTGTTGCATACTCAGTAGTAGAATAACACCAATGCTTCCTTTGACAAGTATATCATGCATAAATCTAAAGCGCTCTTGGCCTGGTGCAGCATAAACATGCACTTTAAAACCATTGTTTAATTTTAAAACGCCATAATCTAAAGAAACAGTTGTATCATTTTTCAGTGATGCGACTTCATCGCTTGTTTTTTTTGATGTGGTAATAATGTTCTCACCACATAGTGTTCGTACTGCCGTAGTTTTACCACTTGCAACAGGTCCAACAAATAATATTTTATATTGATCCATATAATTTTTATGCCTTAGTATATTTTATATTTATTTATAATTTTTGTAACTCTAAAATTAACTCATTCAAATCTAGATGTTTTTTAGCTTTCTTGTTACCACTACTTCCATCAAATAAGCCATACAATTCACACAAGGTATAGTATGAAAAAATATAATACGGACTAATTTCTGGCAATAGCTCTAAAGTTTCTCTTAAAGAAATATTTCTAAATTCCCAAATACTATCAATTTCTTCAGAATACGGAATATGCATGAAATGAGCAGGCGCTTGCTTTTTTTTCAACAATCCTAAAGGTGCTTCAATATCTTTACGATTAATGATTCTACCTTTTGCTTCCAAAAGCACTAAACGGCTTAAAATATTTAAAATATCTTCATGATAATAATAAGTATCAAATTTATGTATTAATTCTAATAATTCATTATGAGAGATTATTTTTTGTAATTTGATGTCATTAGACTCTACTTCAAAAAAATTACCATCTTTTTTCAACGTTAAATTGGATACTACAATATCGTCCGGAAATAAGAAAACTATACCTTTTCCTAAATAAAAATAGTATATGTCTAGAGTTAATTTTTTATTATAAACTTGTTCAAAAATGTATAAAGTTGCCTTTTGTGATAAATCACAATAAATATCCTCACTTTGAAAATAAATATCAGATCTTTCTACAATTTGCAGCTTTTCCATCTCTTCAAAAAAATGCTCATCGTATCTATAACGCTCTAATTTAGTATTCTTTTCAAACTCAGATTTCCAATATTTGAAAGTTTTTTCTTCTTCAGATATAGCAATAGATACAGCTTCTTGTTTAATCTCATCTTTAGCATTCAAATTGTACTGCTTTTGGGATTTTAAACTTTTTAAATATTCAGGATCTGAAAATTTTGCAAAAGGATTTCCAGAAGTCGGTACTGCTTCAGCCTCATGATCATCTTTTGCGACTGCATTAACTTTTTGTGCGCTAATATCAATGCTATTAAGTACTGATAATAATTCATCAATTTTAACTGGCTTACGAACAATTAAATTGTGTTTAAACTGTGAGGGTGAGACGGTCAGTAAAATTGTGTGATTATTCAAATTATTTTCAACAAACTTTCTACCTTCAATTGAATCCGCATCAACAAGGGTAATGTCACCATGTTCACTCAACGTAAACTGATCTTTGGTTTTTAATTTTAACAATTGTGCAATGCTAGCACTAAAACGAGCATCTGCACCTTTTAGGGTAATTGTAATCGTCATTTTTAGTTATAAAATCAGTATGGGTTTTGCATAAAATTAAAGTCCCCTTGTACATCTTCAGTCAATAAACTTTTACAACTTTCAGGCAGAGGGGTTATCGGAGAGACTATTTGATCAAGATGATCATAAAAAAACAACAACCATTGATCATCTAATTGCAACATACTCATTTTTACCATATCAGAGCGATCAATACTCTGACTTGGCTCAGAAGATATAAAGTAATCTAACAATGCACCGATCAGATTTTTGGCATCGCCATTTTTCAACTCAAACTGAATTCTCAGCATGTAGTCTTTCAAAGTTGCTTGACGGCTAATGATCGTACTAAGAATTTCCTCTCGGCGCATTATTTCCATAATCTTCAATCCTTCTGTTTATTTTCTATTTTTTAAATCCTGCCAGAACTTTACTAATTTTTTCTGTTCAGAATGAGGATAAGGCTGTTTGCTGTGTAGTTTATCTAATTCTGACTGTTCAGGATATAAAATTTCATCATTAATTAAATATTCATCAACATGTGGAAAAGCTGCTTCATTAGAAGTTGCATATTCAACATAATTGGCAGCACGCGCATTATTTTCAGGATCAAGCATGAAATTAATAAATTGATATGCTTCATCTTTATTTGGCGCATCATTCAAAATTGTAAATTGATCAAACCATACTAAACTTCCTTCTTTAGGAATAAAGTATTGAATATCAACATCTGAACCTGCTTCTTTTGCTCGTGCTTTTGCTAAATAAACATCACCAGACCAACTGAATGCAACACAAGCATCACCATTTGCTAATGCTGTAATATATTCAGAAGAGTGGAATTTTTTAATATACGGGCGAATTTGTTTCATCGCAGCATAGGCTTTTTCAAGATCTGCTTTATCAGTAGATTCTGCAGGAATGCCTAAATACATATTCACAACTGGCAATACTTCACTTGGATTATCAACCATATAAATACCACAACTTGCTAACTTCTCAGCATATTTGGGATTCATGATTAACTCTAAGGAATCAGTTGGAGCATCTGAAACTAATTCTTTAATTTTTTTGGCGTCATATGCAATTCCTGTCGTCCCCCAGAAGTAAGGCACAGAATATTCATTCATACCTTCAAAAGAAGACAAACGCTCTGTTGCAAAAGGCCAAATATTTTTTAAATTTGGAAGCTTGGACTCATCGATGGGTTCTAATTTATTCGCTTGAATAAGATAGGCAACGGTATAGTCAGATGGAACAACAATGTCATAACCTGATTTACCCGCTAAAGTTTTTGCTAGTAATACATCATTGCTATCAAAGGTGTCATAAATAACATCAATTCCAGTTTGTTCTGTAAATTCAGTTATTAATTCAGGATCAATATAATCTGACCAGTTGTAAATTCTTACTTCTTTAGCAACAACTGTCGAACTTAATGCAATTAAGCTTGTGAATGCTGCCAAACGGCCAATTTTACCAATCGTTTTTTTCATCGATCACTCTCTCCAAATAAAAAATTAAAACAAGGCAATCTATCAATAGATTACCTTGTTCAATACCAATTTAAAAATTAGTCTGCCTTGAATGTATCATGACAGCTTTTACAAGTAGCACCTAACTTGCCGATTTGTCCTTTCAAAGTATCTTCAGAAGCTGCTGCTGTAATCATCACAGAACTTTCTTTCACAAGATTTGCTAAATCTTCTTGGAATTTTGCTTGATTTGTATTGATGTCTGATTTCACTTTAGAATCAGCATAGCTGCCTGGTAAAAATACTTCATGCAAAGAAGTCGCCATTGCATTCAATACTGTTGCCGCTTTTTCTGCTTTAGCTGCATCAAATGGAACTTCACCTTTAGCCATACCTGCTAAAGTTCCCATTTCCCATGCAGTAACTTGGAACATTGATTGACGAACTCTTTTAGCTTGCTCCAAATCTTGTGCAAAACCTGCACTCATTGTTGCAACTGATAATGCTACTAATAACGATAATTTTTTCATTTTGAAACTCCTATTATATTTAATAATTTCAACTTACTTCAAAACACAGCCTAATCAACTGTTATTTACAATTATAACCATTTTCAAACAAATAATTACTTTTGATTTCATTCCTTTAAAGATTGGTAAAAAGTTAATACGGATAATCCAATCAATATTCCGATAACCCATTCATTTAATGAATCCCATCTTATAATGACTATTGCTGAAAAAATGGTGCCAATTAATGCATATATTTTTCTTGTTGTTTGTTTTGCTTCTATTTTTTGATACTTTTCAAAAGCTTTATTATGTAAATCAATTTTTAGTTGTCCTCTCACCATATCTTGAGAGATTTGAAACATATTCTGCATGGCTTCTGGCAAGTTATCAACCCAATTCGGTATTGCGCGTTGATATTTTTGTGCAACCGTTTTCACACTTTTTTGTGACTTCACAAATTTAACTAAAAATGGTTTTGCAGTCTTCCATAAATCAAGCTCAGGATAAAGCTTTCTACCAATACCTTCAATGCTGAATAATGTTTTTTGCAATAAAACCAATTGCGGCTGAACCACCATTTTAAATCGTCTGCCTGTTTGGAATAATGATAAAAGCAGTCCACCAAAAGATATTTCACTCAAAGGTTTATTAAAAATAGGTTCACAAATTGAACGAATGGCAGATTCTAACTCTTCTATAGAAGTATCCGCTGGCACCCAACCCGACTCAACATGTAATTCAGCCACTCTTCTATAATCTCTATTAAAGAAAGCTAAAAAGTTGCTCGCTAAATAGTGTTTATCTTCTTCACCTAATGTACCGATAATTCCATAATCTAAAGCAATGTATGAAGGATTAGCTGGGTCTTTAACATCTACAAATATATTGCCAGGATGCATATCAGCATGGAAAAAGCTATCCACAAATACTTGTTTAAAGAACACTTCAACACTTAATTCTGCAAGCTTAGGAATATTAACGCCAAGTGCCCTTAAAGTCTCAACATGATCCACAGGTACGCCGGAAATTTTTTCCATCACCATCACATCTTTGGAGACATATTCTGTATAAATCGTTGGAACATATAATTCAGGCGAACCTTCAAAGTTACGTTTTAGCTGCATTCCATTGGCAGCTTCACGTGTTAAATCTAATTCGCTCAAGATTGTTCGCTTATATTCTTGAACAACTTCAACAGGACGTAATCGTTCACCGTCGGTGACATAATTCTCAACCAATTGCGCCAACATTTCCATCAGCTGTATATCTCGCGCAATGACTTTTTGTATGTTCGGTCTAACAACTTTCACAACAACTTCATCACCATTTTTTAAAATGGCACTATGAACTTGTGCAATAGATGCCGCAGCTAATGGATCTTCATCAAAACTCTTAAATACTTCTAATATCGGTTTTTTAAGTGATTTCTCAATGATTTGAATGGCAACATTAGTGTCAAATGGAGGAACATTATCTTGTAGCTTTGAAAATTCATCTATGTACTCATCAGGAAATAGATCGCTTCTTGTAGATAAAGCTTGCCCTAATTTTACAAATGTTGGTCCCAGAGCTTCCAAAGCCAATCTGATACGCACTGGCAAAGGTGTATTTTTATATTTATTCAGCAAATTTGCTAAAGGTTTTAAAAATACAAATAATCTAAAAACAGGGATTAAAAATACGAGTTCATACAAACCATAACGTAATAAAACCCAGTGAATTTTTAAAACTCTTAACCAACGTGACAGCATAACAAGCCTTATAAACTCAATTAATAAACAAAACCGCGATGAATCGCAACAATCCCACCTGTTAAATTTTTATATTCAACTTCATCAAAGCCTGCTTCTAACATCATTGCTTTCATTGTTTCTTGATCAGGATGCATACGAATTGATTCTGCCAAATAACGATAACTTTCTTCATCATTCGCAATCACTTTGCCCATAAAAGGTAAAGCTGAAAATGAGTAGAAGTCATACATTTTTGTCAAAGCAGGATTTTCAGTTTTAGAAAATTCCATTACAACCAAGCGACCACCTGGTTTTAAAACACGGCGCATCTCAGTCAGTGCTTTTAATTTATCCGTCACATTGCGTAAGCCAAAACTAATTGTCACCAAATCAAAACTTTTATCAGGAAAAGGGATGCTCTCAGCATTGATCAACTTGAATGAAATATTATTGATAAAACCTGAGTTAATAACGCGTTTACGCCCTTCTTCAAGCATAGATGAGTTAATGTCAGACAATACAACATGCCCTTCATCACCTACTCTTTTTGCAACTTTCATTGCAATCTCGCCTGTACCACCTGCTAAATCTAATGCTTTTTGACCTTTTCGCGCACCAGTTAATTCAATCATTGTGCGTTTCCACAAACGATGAATACCAAAACTCATCACATCATTCATCACATCATATTTAGATGCCACTGAATGAAATACTTCAGCAACTTTTTCTTCTTTCTTCTCTTTATCAATTGTTTGATAACCAAAGTCGATTTGCTCTTTATCGCTCATGATTCTCTATCCTTTTCATTCAATAATCTGTGGCACATGATAACAGAATTTGACGTAAATCTTGATAAACCATCTCTGTTTCAGGCTTAATTCCATGCCAAAACTCAAAACT
>CANRJX010000054.1 GCA_947631095.1 uncultured Wohlfahrtiimonas sp. | reverse complement strand
TTGCACATATTTGAGTATACAGAGGCAAATCATGCTGTAAAGTGCAATTTTTATAATCAAATATCAAGATAAGAATTAAAAATATTCTATGAAATAAAAAAGCCGATTTCATAATGAAATCGGCTTTTTATTGAAAACTTTTAGTCTTTTAACATTGGGAAGCCTAAAGCTTCACGGCTTTCATAATAAGCTTCCGCCACTAATTTAGCCAATTCACGCACTCGTAAAATATAAGATTGGCGCTCTGTTACAGAAATTGCTTTACGCGCATCTAACAAGTTAAATGTGTGCGATGCTTTCAATACCATTTCATAAGCAGGCAATGCCAATTTAGCCTCAATCAAACGCTTTGCTTCTTTTTCATAAAAGTTAAACTGTTGTAATAAAAACTCAACATCTGCATGCTCAAAGTTAAACGTTGATTGTTCAACTTCATTTTGATGGAAAACATCACCATAAGTTACAGTGCCAAATGGACCTTCTGACCAAACTAAGTCATAAACGCTTTCCACATCTTGCAAATACATTGCTAAGCGCTCTAAACCATAAGTAATTTCACCCATCACTGGCTTACATTCCAATCCACCCACTTGTTGGAAATATGTAAACTGAGTGACTTCCATGCCGTTCAACCAAACTTCCCAGCCCAAGCCCCAAGCACCTAAAGTTGGTGATTCCCAGTTATCTTCTACAAAGCGAATGTCATGTACTTTTGTATTGATGCCTAAAACATTCAAAGATTCTAAATATAATTCTTGGAAATTTTCAGGAGAAGGCTTAATCACCACTTGAAATTGATAGTAATGCTGCAAGCGATTAGGATTTTCACCATAACGACCATCTGTAGGACGTCGAGAAGGCTGCACATAAGCAGATGCCCAAGGCTCAGGACCCAGTGAACGCAGAAATGTCGCTGAGTGAAATGTCCCTGCGCCAACTTCCATATCATATGGTTGCAATAAAACACACCCTTGTTCTGCCCAGAATGTTTGTAACTTCAGAATAATTTCTTGGAATGTTAATACTTTTGACATGATTTCATATTACCTTTAAAAATTTGCGACATTATAGCGAGTTCGTAGTGATTTAATCACTTTTTTTAAATAATGATAGCTGAACATCTCTAATATCATCTTGAAAATTCCGTTCAGTTTCATCACCTTCAAACGGCTTAATCGCCATAGCACTATTGTCTCTAAAACGCAGTTCACTTTGTGGCACAGGAATTTCAATATTATTCGATCGCAATGCTGTATCAATCGCCCACATATAAGCAGCATGAACAGCATTCGGTCTTTTAACTGCTCTTGCCGTTAACCAAACCACCAATTCAAACTCATAATAATAATCACCGAAACGGTTGAGCCAAACCGCAGGATTACGCCCTGGAATACCTTTTAATGTATGCGGAACTTCTTCTGCTGCCTTTAATACTGCTTCACGAACGAAATCTTTATCAACTCCATAAGCCACTTTAAATGGATAACGTATCCTTCTATGTGGCTCTGATAATGTCCAGTTCAACATTTTGGTATTAATCAACTCAGAGTTTGGAATGACAATTTCAATGTTGTCATTATCGGCAATAATAGTTGCTCGAACGTTAATGGCGCGAACTTCACCACGTAAATTCCTATCCTGCAACTCAATAAAATCACCAACTTTTAATGATCTTTCAAACAAAATAATCAAACCTGATACAAAGTTATTAACAATTGACTGCAAACCAAAACCCAGCCCAATTGCTAACGCACCTGCCACCAAAGCAAAGTTAGTAAAATCTATTCCTATGATGGTTAAACCACCTAAAAATCCAACAAGAATGATTGAGTAATACGTCAATCGACCAGTTAAATAATAAGCAGGTAATTTATCCCCACCGTTGCGATTACCCACACGCAATAATAAACGATTCAACCAGAATGCTGCCCACCAAGCCACAAAAACAACGACAACAAATCTTACCAACCCACTAGCAGTAACTGGCGTATCACCTACTTTAAACAGCGAAGTAGAAGTTGAATTTTTAATCCAACGCCAACTATCACTTAAAAACAATCGTGTTTTATAATAGGTATTTCTCCAGCCGCCGCTAAATTCTAGAATTTTTTCTTTAGATAGATTAGATATATATTCACTATCATCTATCAATACATTCAATCTCTGTAAGCTAATTGATGTATCTTGAATTAAACTTGATCGATCCTGAATGATATTGCGCAAAAATAAAGACTGCTCTCCTTCTGCTGGAGTTTCTGCCAATAGTTCTGTAGAGCGTATTCTCTCAATCTCATTTTGTTCAGATCGCCCTATTGCTTTAGCTTTTAACTCAGCAAGCTCAATATCGTATCTACGCACATGCTTCAAAGCTAACTCATTATCTTTGCCTTGATCATGCAACAGCTGTAATAAATTTAACTGCATTTTATAAAAGACAATCTGTGCTTGTGCCGTTGCTAAATTAACTTGAGTGTTTAACACTCGTAATTCTCGATAACGCGCAACTGCAGCATCTTCTTTAGTTCGTGTTGAATCTAATGAAGCGACAAATTGCTGTTCTCTTAAAAGTTTTGTGGTAATTTCCTGAACACGCTGTTCCGCCTGTCCTATCAAGTCATTAAGATGCTGTATCTCCTCTTCGGAAGTAGAAAGAGAATTTACCGCAACGCCAATCGCAACTTTTGTATCGTCCAATCTAAGATTAAGATTCGACAATTCTTCCTTCATGGTTTTATTGCGTTCATCAATTAAAACAAATTCAGTCTGTAAAAGAATGATCCGCAAACCTTCACCAAATTTGTGAGCATCGGTATTCATCATGTCTAAATAGCGTGCAAGATTTGTATTTAACTGGCGCTCAAGAGCTTTTAGCTGTTTTTCATATTCGCTGATTTCCAATTTTATACGTTGTGCATTGCCCTTTAATTCACGCTCTTGATGCGTCAGGTCAATCAACTGCTTTAATGTATAACTTTCTGCAATCGTTAATTTAGCTGCAGAGGGGCGAATAGCTTTTTTATTGGATAATATTTCATATGCCATTAAATTGGCTGAAATCTGATTGACAACTACTTGATATTTTTTTTGTTCATCAAGCGGTAAATTACTCACTTGCTCATTCACTCTTTCTAAGAATGATTGAATGCCAGTTTTTAGATTTTCATCTTTTTTCGTGGAAAAATAATTCCACCAAGTGGCAGATAACTTCAAAGGATCAGGTAGATCAAGTTCTTTCGTAGTTGTGTTCTTCCCACCTAAACCATCAGATAAAATCGTATTTATAGGAAGCGCTTGCCCAATCGCGACATTAGCTATTTGCAAGTTGATTACAAATAGTGCAAATGCTATTACAGCACCTATCTTTTTTTTCACCCATTCACCTTACATTCCAAAATTTAATTTTATCTTGTTATTATTGCACTCAATGCTTTTTCTGACGCAAAAGACAAAGAGCTAGTATTATATACTTGATTTGAGTAAAATTGCAGAGTTTAACGCGGTTATTAATGTATAAAAATCTCGAGGATTATTGTGGCGAAAAGCAAAACAACGACTGAATCTATTGAAACTAAATTGAATTCAATCGATACCATCATTAAGCAATTGGAGTCAGGTGAACTTACGCTCGAACAATCATTAGCAATGTTTACTGACGGCACAAAGCTCATTCACGATTGTCGCAATATTTTAGACCAAACTGCAAAAAAAATTGAAGATATCTCAAAGTCTGTTACATCCGATACTTTCGATGATGATATTCCATTCTAAAGCCCATATTGATTTTTCAGGTAAAAATAATGTTTCAATTTAGAGAAGAATTCGAATGCTACTTAGCTAAGTATTTAAACCAGCTCACAACCGTTCCATTATTAAAAGAAGCGATGTCTTATAGTGCGCTTGATGGTGGAAAACGCATCCGACCTCTACTAGCTTTTGCAGGTGGCCAACTCAGTGGCGCTTCGATTCAGTCTTTATTACCAATTGCTGCTGCGATTGAAATGATCCACTGTTACTCTTTAGTACATGATGATTTACCTGCCATGGATAACGATGATTTTCGCCGCGGCAAACCAAGCAACCATAAAGCATATGATGAAGCCACTGCGATTTTAGTAGGTGATGCTCTCCTTACAGAAGCATTCACTTTGTTATCACACGATAATAATTTTTCAGCAGAAACAAAAATTAAACTCCTACAAATTTTAAGCCAAGCTGCGGGTGCAAAGGGTATGATTAAAGGCCAGTTTCTCGATATGCAAGCTGAGCAAAAACCCATTACTTTAGAAGAACTTCAAGATATACATAACAATAAAACTGGGGCATTAATTCAAGCAAGTGTTTTAATGGGCTATCTTGCTGGTAATAATGTCTCAGAAGAATCTTTCGTAGCTTTAACAACATTTTCACAAAAAGTTGGATTAATGTTCCAAATTCAAGATGATATTCTAGATGCAACAAGCTCATCAGAAGTCTTAGGAAAAAGTGCAGGTAAAGACGCAGAACAAGAAAAAGCAACATATGTTAATTTACTTGGCATCGAAACCGCACAAGAATATATGCAAAAACTGAACAATGAAGCATTATCACTCTTAGCACCTTTTCAAACTAATGCTGATTCTTTAAAAGAATTAACCCTTTATGTGATCGAAAGGCAGAATTAAACCATGTCACTTCTTAATCAGATTCAAACTCCTCAAGATCTTAAACGATTATCTATGCATGAATTACAACAATTGACACATGAATTGCGTCAATTTTTGATTAATAGTGTTTTAGAAAGTGGAGGTCACTTTGCATCAGGGCTAGGAGTAATTGAATTAACAGTCGCATTGCATTATGTTTTTGACGCACCAGATGATGCAATTATTTGGGACGTTGGTCATCAAGCTTATCCACATAAAATATTAACGGGTAGAAAAGATCAATTACACACTATTCGTCAAAAAGATGGATTGAAACCTTTTCCATGCCCTAAAGAGAGTCAATTTGACGCTTTTACTGTAGGTCACTCTTCAACCTCTATTAGCGCTGCGCTTGGCATGAGTATTGCTAATAATCTTTTACATGCTCATAATCATGCAGTTGCTGTAATTGGGGATGGTGCTTTAACGGCGGGTATGGCCTTTGAGGCACTGAATCATGCAGGTGCAATTAAAGCAGACATGCTAGTCATATTGAATGATAACAATATGTCTATTTCCCAAAATGTTGGCGCACTTAGTAATATGGTGACAAAAACGTTATCGAATCCGTTATTGCAATCTTTACGCTCTGAAGGTAAACGCTTTATTGAAAAATTACCATTACCACATGCGTTAGAATTAGCAAAACGTACAGAAGAACAAATTAAAAATATGGTTGCAGGCGATGGTGGATTATTTGAATCTTTAGATTTCCAATATTTTGGCCCTGTCGACGGACATGACTTGCCATCACTCATCAAAATACTACAAAATTTAAAACAAAAACGTGGCCCTAAATTACTGCATCTTATTACGCAAAAAGGTAAAGGCTACACTCAAGCAGAGCTAGCACCAATTAAATTCCATGCTGTTTCAGCAACAGTCGACAAACCCATAGAAACTAAAAAACCTGCAAAAACATATACTCAAGTATTCTCACAATGGATTTGCAATGTCGCAGAAAAAGATCAAAAAATTGTTGCGATCACACCTGCAATGCGTGAAGGATCAGGCTTAGTAGAATTCGATAAACGTTTCCCTAAACGCTTCTTTGATGTTGCGATTGCAGAGCAGCATGCATTAACGATTGCCGCCGGCATGGTGATGAAAGGCTTAAAACCTATCGTTGCCATTTACTCAACATTTTTACAACGCGCTTATGATCAGTTGATTCACGATATTGCACTACAAGATTTACCCATCGTATTTGCGATTGATCGTGCTGGCGTTGTTGGCCCAGATGGCCCGACACACATTGGTGCTTTTGATCTTGCTTATTTACGCATCATACCTAACATGGTAATCATGGCACCATCAGATGAAAATGAGCAATATCATATGCTTAATTTAGCATTAAACATTCCTCACCCAACAGCCGTTCGCTATCCTCGTGGTTCAGGCGAAGGTGTTGAAATTACTGAATCGTTAGACATCGAATTTGGTAAAGCTAAAATTATCAAAACTGGCGAAAATATTGTTATATTCGCAGTAGGCACAATGCTACATATTGCGCAAAAAGCAGCTAATGAATTGAATGCTACGCTGGTAGATTTACGCTTTGTAAAACCATTGGATACTAAACTCATACTTACAGAAGCGAAAAAGCACTCTATCATTATTACTATTGAAGATGGCATAGTAATGGGCGGAGTGGGAACAGCCATTCAAGAACTGTTATCGCAGAACTTAATTTTCAAACCTATTAAAGCATTTGGACTGCCAGACGCTTTCTTAGAACATGGCGAACGCCATGAAGTATTAGCGATGGCAGGTTTAGAAAGTAATCAATTCTTAAGCGATATTATTGAATTTAAAGCCGCCGTATCGGCACTCTAAATGTTAAACATATTCCGATGCGGCATGTGCTGATGACCATGCCCATTGAAAATTAAATCCACCCAATTGTCCTGATACATCTAAAACCTCGCCAATAAAAAACAGCCCTTTTTGTTTTTGACTTTCCATCGTTTTAGAAGATACTTCTGTTGTATCGACACCACCTAATGTTACTTCTGCTGTTCTATATCCTTCTGTACCTGCTGGTCTCACTTCAAAATTATGTATAGTCGTTGCAACGCTTAATAACTTCTCATCGCTCCATTGTCCGATCATAGTTTCAGCAAAATCGTGCCAAATCATCTGCTGTAATTCTATAACTAAATTTTTCGGTAAATATTCTGCTAATAATGTGCGTAATAAAATTTTGGGCTGACTATTTTTTCGAGCTTTAAATATTAATGCCAATTCTTCACTGGGCAATAGATCTATTTTAAATGTTTGCCCAGCTTCCCAATAATTCGATAGCTGCAATGAGCTTGGTCCACTTAAACCACGATGTGTAAATAATAACGCTTCAGTAAAACTTTGTTGATCATTAAACAAAGTCGCCTCTACAGCATTCCCACTTAAGCGAACCGTCATTTCCTTCATACCATCTGTAAAAGTAAAAGGTACCAATCCTGCTCTTGTTGAATAAACATGATGTCCAAAGCTTTTTGCTATCTCATAACCAATACCAGAACCACCAAGTGTTGGAATGGATAGTCCACCTGTTGCCACAACCACAGACTGCCCGTTAAAAACTCCTGTTGAACTTTTTACATTAAATCGCCCATTTGCTAATGCATCCACGGCATTTACTTCACAATGAGTTTGAATAGTCACATTTTTTGTTAATTCACATTCTTCAAGGAGCATTGCTAAAATTTGCTTTGATCCATTTAATGTAAATAATTGTCCATGTTTACGCTCTTCATATTCGATACCATGCTTACAAACTAAACTGATAAAGTCCCAGTTCGTATAACGTTTTAATGCAGAAATCGTAAACGATGGATTGTGCGTAATATAATTATTTTGATCCACATATAAATTAGTAAAATTACACTTTCCACCACCAGACATTAATATTTTCTTACCAATTTTATTGGCTTTTTCTAATACCAATACTTTACGACCTCTTTGTCCTGCCATATATGCCAACATTAAACCAGATGCACCTGCACCAATCACAATGACATCATATTGTTTAACTGACATATTTTATCCCGACCTAAGCAACTAAAACATGGAATTATAGGAGATTTAACAATTTTGTGCGAAAACAATAAAAAAGCCAACAATTATGCTGGCTTTTTCAATCAATGATTGTTTAGTTGTTAATATATTTCTCGCGGATTTTCTTAACTTCTTCAGCGCTAACAGCAGGTGCTTTATTGCCCCAATGGCTTCTAATAAAAGTAGAAATATCAGCAACTTCTTGGTCAGAAAATTTTTCAGCAAAATTTTTCATGGATTCTCGCTTTGCACTTTCATTCACAGTTGCATGCTCTGATCCTTCCAATGTGACACGAATAACACTTTGTGGATTTGTTGCAAGCACTGTTGGATTCGCTGATAACTCAGGATACTTACCTTTATTACCATCTCCTTTCATACCATGACAAGCCACACAGTTTTTGCGATACAAATCAAAACCAACGGCTGTTTTTTCGGGCTTTAAATTTCTCTCTTCAACAACAAATTTTGGTTGATCTTCATGCTTAGCAGGTAATGTTTTCAAATAAGCCACCATTGCAGATAGATCTTCAGGTGTAATATGCTGACCACTTTCGTGGATAAATTCATTCATAGGACTTCCTAAAACAGCACCTTTCTTATTTTTCCCCATACTCAAACTACCGACGATGTCTTCTTCATTCCAGTTTTTTAGGCCGTCATCGTTATTTAATAGATTAATTGCAACCCAGCCATCGATTAATGTTTCACCCGCTAAAAACTCAGGGCTAGATTCATCTAAACCTATTTCTTGCATTGTAATAGCACGAGGCGTATGACAAGCACCACAATGCGCTAAGCCCTGAACCAAATAAGCTCCTCTTGCAACTTTTGCATCAGAATATTTCGACTCACTAATCGGTTCAACATTTGGTGCAAATATTTTTCTCCAAAATGTCATTGGAAAACGGATCGATAAAGGCCAAGGAATTTCATTTTCAGCACTGGCTTGATTGATTGGCTCAACGCCGTATTTAAAATATGCGTAGAGTGCAATCACATCATCATCAGAAATTTTTGCATATGATGGATAAGGCATCGCAGGATATAAAGATACTCCATCTTTTCGAATTCCATAACGCAATGCTCGATCAAAATCATCCAACGTATATTTACCAATCCCTGTTTCATTATCAGGTGTAATATTAGGCGAATACATATTACCAATCGGTGATTCAATTGCATTCCCACCCGTATAAGTTTTACCACTATCTTTACTGTGGCAAGCCGCACAGTCGCCTAAAACAGCTAAATATCTTCCCTGTTCTATAACTTCAGGTTTTTTCAAATAACTTTCATCCACAGTTAAATTTTTAGTCATTGTTGGCCAAACAGCAAAAGTAACAACGCCAGCCAGCATAACGGCGATAAATATCAAAAATCGGCGAATATTTTTTTTCATGATTATTTCCTAACCTTTATTATTTTTTTTCACTCAATAAATAAAACCCATATAAATGGGCTTTATTCAATAATGAGTATTAGTTTTTAATAAATTTATTTTGATTCGTTGTACTGTTTCAAAATATAAGCAGCAATATTGCGAGCTTCGCCTTCATCAAAAATAATAGATTCATGATCAGCCCCTGAAGGCATGTTGTTATAGATGTAACGAGTTAATGTATCCAAATTGTTGAAAGAAGCATTCTTTGCAAAACTATCCTTACCCCAAATTGGAGGATTACTATATCCTTTAGCATCTCCTACAACTCCTAAGCGAATGCCCTGCCCTTGCGGACCATGACAAATTGCACATGAGTCATCATACAGCTCAGCACCTTCATCTAAATCAACCTCTCCTGTTGGTAATACAACTGGGTTCAACCCTAAACCAACAATTTCAGTGGTTCCATCTGGAACGTCTTTAGATAAGTGATCAATATAGGAAAGAATCGCTTTCATCTCTTTAGAATCCACAGGCAACTCTTTACCTGCCATGCTAGTCGTCATATGAAGATTGATGCTCTTCATAATTTCATCCTGACTTTTTACCTTAGATAAACCTGTCCAAGGCATTGCATACGGTTTAGTGGCTTCTTCTTGATGACAATTAGTACATGCATAGTTATTACCTGCATAGCGCATACTTTCATCAGCTACTTCCGGGCCAATATAAAGAAATGTAGCTGTCACAAGATCTTTACCATATTGAGCTTCTGGGGTTAAATCTTCCGTTGAAGGCCTATCATTATCTAGCAAATTATAAGTTGTTGCTTGTGCCACACCAAAAGCTAGAAAAGATAAACATAGGAATATTTTTTTATAATTAAATTGTTTTTTCATAAATATTTCCTCAATTAGAGCAGGATTATTTAACTTCCAATACTCTAATTCTTTCTTCTACTGGTGGTAAGAAACTATCATCAAATACTTCTTTTAATTCAGGTTTTCTTGGTAACTTACGTGCTGTATATGCTTCATCGATTGATTTTTGCATACGAGCTGTGTCGATACCACCCACACCATCTTTTGCAACAGACTCTTTATTACCCATTTCTATATTGATTGTATTAACGTAACGTTGTTTTTCTGCAGCTTTTTTAGTTTCATCCCAATTTGGATATTTTTTCATTAATACTTCAATTGCAGCATCTGGATCAGCAACTACTGCCTTCACAGCTTTATCAATCGCACCAACCATGGCTCTTACTTCTTCCGGATTATTTTTAATCATGTCCTGAGAAGCCATCAATGAACTACCGTACATATAAGGAACATAGTCCGTATATTTTAAATATTTCAAACGATCTTCAACTTTCTGACCTTGGCTCATTACTGCTTGTGTTGTGGTCGAAACATAACCAAACAATGCGTCTGTTTCACCTTTATCTAACTGATCAAACATAATATCCCACTCACCAAACTCATCTGAGAATGTAATATTTGAAGCATCAATACCTGTTGCCTGAACAAATTGCTCAAATGTTTGCTTACCTACATCAGTTTTATGCGCAGTAATTTTTTTACCTTCTAAATCTTTTGGCGTATTAATTTTACTATTTGCTGGTAAAACAATCGCAGAAGGAGAACCACTAAACATCATATAGACACCAACACCAGCTTTACCAGGTCTTTTTGCTGCCACTTCAATATTAGAGTTAATATCACCATAGGCAAAATCAAACTTTTCTCTTGATAAACGAGGCGCTGCAGTAAATGCACCTGCACCCATTGAATAATCAACTGCAAAACCTGCATCTTTAAAATAGCCTAATTCATCGGCCATTAAAAACCAAAGGTTAGCACCTGTAAAAGTATCTGAGTTGATCAAGAATTTAATAGGTTTTAAATCTTTTGCGGGTGCAGCATCTTGTGCTACTGCAAATTGAGAACCAACTAAAATAGCCAAAGAACAACAAGTTGCTTGCAAAGCTTTTGTAATTTTTTTCATAATGCTTTCCTTTTTATTTTTAACATAAATTATACTTTTTGACTTATTTTGCAAAATTAACTCTTGATCAATATATACGTAAATTTACTTATATCAAAGCTCATTAAACATAATTTATGATATTAGTCAGAAAAACATAAAAGGAATATATAAAAAATTATTTAATTATTATATCTAAACCAAGGCATTATTTGCCTTGGTATTCTATTTTAAGCACTATTTTCTTCTTGTAATTCAAAATTTAATGACAAAAAGTACTCCAATGTGTCATCTTTTATCTCTAGCCACTTCATGGGCAATGGTGGTGCAAGAGTATTGGTCTGAGTAGAACGATAAGATTTTTCACGAAAACCCATGATATCTTGCTGTTTATCTTCCTGCCATTCTTTTAATATTTCAGCCTGTTTTTCAACAGCAAAGTCAGGATAATCAGTCAAATCAACTAAATCACGGACATAAGACGCTTGAAAATCTATAGCATCATTACAGCTTTTTAAGTTATTTCTTCTTTCTAGCCAATGATCCATATCTTTCTGACGCTCTGCTTCCGTCGGCAACTCAAATCGACCAATCATATAATCACGTGCTAACCATGCCTGAGAGTCAAACATGTTAAATGTGAAGTATTGATCTTGCATACCTAAATAGATCAATTCTGGATGCTCTTGCCAAAAAATACCTTTGTAAAGATTTTCTGGATAGAGACAATTATGCGTTTGTAAACGCAAACGATCTTCTAAAAATGGGAAATGGAATTGATATCCAGTACATAAGATAACCACCTCAAATTCCTTACTAGTACCATCTTTAAAATATGCCGTATTCCCATCAAAGTGCGTTAATAATGGCACTTCTGAAATACCTTCTGGCCAATCAAATCCTAATGGTTTTGTGCGATAGCTGATCGTAATAGACTTTGCACCATATTTATAACATTGCGTTGCAATATCTTCGGCAGAATAACTACTACCGACTAATAAAATATCCCGATCTTCAAACTCTAAAGCATCTCTGAAGTCATGTGCGTGTAAAATACGACCTGAGAATTGATCCAAACCTTCAAAATAAGGCATATTTGGCGTGGAGAAATGTCCAGTCGCAACTACAACGTGATCAAATATTTCTGTCTCTTGTTGCTCAGTTTTATGATTCATCACAGTGACTGTGAACTTGTGAGTTTCATCATCAAATGTTACCCAACGTACTGGGCATTCAAAACGAATATATTTACGAATATCTTGTTTATTGATTCGCCCCATAATGTAATCTTTTAAAACTGCTCTTGGGGGATAAGAAGGAATCGGCTTGCCAAAATGCTCTTCGAATGAATAGTCGGCAAACTCTAAACATTCCTTTGGCCCGTTGGACCACAAATAACGGTACATACTACCGTGAACGGGTTCACCGTGCTTATCTAAGCCGGTTCTCCACGTATAATTCCACATTCCTCCTATATCATTTTGTTTTTCATAACACACAATTTCCGGTAAATTTTCTACACCTTGTAATCG
>CANRJX010000053.1 GCA_947631095.1 uncultured Wohlfahrtiimonas sp. | reverse complement strand
TGCCATCTATAGAGCAATGGATTGGTATTATTTTAATCTTTGGCGGCATGGCCTTAACATTGATGCCTAAGAAAAAATAACAATAATTCAAATTATTGAACATTTTAAAATAATATAAAAAGTATCATAGGAAATTAATATATGAGACGCTATTTTCAAGATTTATCTAATATCAATTTTTACTTATTAATAGCGATCGCAATAAGTTTTCTACTTCCTACAATATATAGTACGGTTAGAATTTTTTTCTTAGGCTCCTTACCTGATATTAATACTTTTACAATTGCAGCCCAAAATGTTTGGGTACAGTTACTATATGAAATAATTTATGAAGGATTGCTCTTCCCTCTTTTTTATCTATTAGGCTCTTCACTTTATACATCACAACAATTTAATACACGATTAACAATAGCATTTTTAATTTGTTGCTTTACTTACTTCATATTTTCTTTTTGCATTTATTTTTTTATAGATAACTTTATTATAAATATGCAACAAAAAGAAGATCTTATAGGCATTACAAAACAATATATCCAGCTTGAAATTATTGCGATTGCACTTATCTCTATTTATATGTTTAATACACAAATATTGAGGCTTAAACAAGCTACAAAGGCGATCTACTACCTAATTGCCGCTCAATTTTCCCTCAATATTCTTTTTGATATTTTATTTGTTAGTAACATGGATATCTCATTCAAACTAGGAATTTTAGGAATTGCTTATACTAATATTGCTGTAAATAGCATCTTAATAATCATATCTATACTAATAATATTCAAAATTCGTATTAAATATTCTCTTAAAAATTGGAAAAATGAATATTCATGGATAATTCAATCAGGGAAATTATTTATTTTATCCGCAACAGAATCCTTTATTCGTAATATATTATTTATTTTTATAATCTTAAGAATGATTAATAACGTAGAAAGTGCAGATATTTACTGGATTACGAATCAATTTATTTGGGGCTGGTTACTATTATTACCATTAAGTCTATCAGAGTTGATTAAGATCGATGTAGCAACTAATCAAGGATTTTTGCCAAAAAGATTATTTAGCTATATAACGATCACTACTGTATTTCTTCTCATATGGATTGTGTCTATGCCATTATGGGATTTATTTTTAACTCGCATAATTAATAATCCTCATATTTCAATTAGCTCTATTATGGAGCTGATAAGTATTTTATTAATTTTTTACATGCTTTTTGCGTATCAATTAATTTTTGATGGTTATTTCTATGGGACAGGGAACATAACTCTTATTCTCTTAAAGACATGTATTGTCAATTTTTTTTATTATGGTGGAGCATTTATATTATATAAATTTAACTACTGGCTACCTTCACTAATTAGCATCACTTATTTATTTGGATTTGGATTGCTTTTTTCATTTGTAGTTACTATCGGTATATGGTTAATACATAAACATAAATTATTAAAATATAAAGATATTACTAACGATTGATTCTATACTAATAAGCCCTATTTCAAAGGGGGCTTATTAGTAAAATACTATTTTCAGCTATCTAGTGCCTGATTTTAATAAAGAAACTTGTTCTGCCAACACTGATTTCAATTCATCCATATTATGATGATGCTTTTCAATCAACGATACTAAGAAAGAGCCTGAAATCGCACCATCAGCCCCCATATCAATCGCCGTTTTAACTTGCTCTTGAGTACTGATACCAAAGCCCTGAACGATTGGCACATCAGTCAAAGAACGAATCAATGCTACCAATTTTGGCAAGCTTTCATCTGTTGCTTGATTCAAGCCAGTCGTACCATTTCTGGACATCAAATAAATATAACCTTCTGCTTCTAATGCAGTTTGACGAATCGTCTCTTCGCTCGCATTTGGTGGGATAATGAAAACTGATTCTATGCCATGCGCGGTTGCTGCCGCTTTAAATGGTTTAAATTCACGCAATGGTACATCCACGACTAAAACTGAATCAACGCCGGCATCTTTGGCTTTTTTATAAAATGCATCCAATGTCGGACGATAAACCAAATTTGCATACATCAGCAAACCAATTGGTAAATCTGCATATTTTTGGCGAATTTTTGCGATAATTTCAAATGACTGATCCACTGTAATGCCCGCTTCAAAAGCACGAACACCCGCATTTTGAATAATTGGACCATCGGCCATTGGGTCTGAGAATAAAATACCCAATTCCAATCCATCTGCCCCGCTATCTACTAAAGTTTCAATAATTGCCAATGAATCTTCATAGTTAGGATCACCCACCATGACAAATGGAATAAATGCTCCTTCATTTTTCGCTTTCAACTCACTGAATTTTTTTGCATAACGACTCATGATTATTCTCCTCTCTCTGCAAAGATTTTCGCCACTGTAAAAATATCCTTATCACCACGACCAGACAAATTCACCAAAAGTAGCTGCTCTTTTTCAGGATTTTCACGAATCACTTTCAATGCTTGCGCCAATGCATGCGAAGATTCTAAGGCCGGCAAAATTCCCTCATGACGACACAAATCTTTAAATGCATCCAATGCTTCATCATCTGTAATTGATACATATTGCGCGCGACCAATTGATTGCAAATAGGCATGCTGAGGGCCAACGCCAGGAAAGTCTAAACCTGCCGATACTGAATATGACTCATCAATCTGACCTTCATGGTTTTGCATCATAGGTGTTTTCATACCGAAATAAATACCAGTTTCTGCTGTACCCAATGTTGCACCATGATGCCCTGTTTCAATACCTAACCCAGCAGGCTCAACACCAATCAATTCAACTTCTTCATCAGGAATAAAGTCAGCAAACATACCAATCGCATTTGAACCACCGCCAACACATGCAAAAACTTTATCTGGCAAACGACCTTCTCTATTTAAAATTTGTGCTTTTGCTTCTTCACCAATCATTTTTTGAAATTCACGCACAATTGTTGGAAATGGATGTGGGCCCGCAGCTGTACCTAATAAATAATGTGTTGTTTTATAACTTGATGCCCAATCGCGTAATGCTTCAGTACATGCGGCTTTTAATGTTGCAGTTCCTGAATACACAGGTATCACCGTTGCACCCATCATTTTCATACGAAACACATTTGGTTCTTGGCGTTCAACGTCTTTTGCGCCCATGTAAATTCTGCATTTCAACCCTAATAATGCACATGCAATCGCTGTTGCAACACCATGCTGACCTGCACCTGTTTCAGCAATGATTTCTGTTTTTCCCATACGCTTTGCTAATAATGCTTGCCCCAAGACTTGGTTGGTTTTGTGTGCACCGCCATGCAATAAATCTTCACGTTTTAAATATAGTTTCGATTTAGTACCTTTTGTTAAATTTTGGCACAACGTTAAGGCAGTCGGTCGCCCCGCAAAATTTTTCAATAAATCCATAAATTCCGCTTGGAATTCAGGATCGTCTTTTGCATCTACAAATGCTTTTTCTAACTGATCTAAAGCAGGAATCAATAGTTCCGGAACATATTGACCACCAAATTCACCAAAATATGCATCTAAAATTGCCACAACAAACTCCTTACTATAAATTTTTAAGCTCTTTTATATTCACGAATGATTTTAAAAGCATTTTGTATTTTTTCTGCGCATTTTTCGCCCTTTGTAATTTCTAGTGCTGAATTCATATCGACACCACAAACATTTTGCGACAATGCATCTGTTAAATTTTCCTCACCAACACCACCTGCTAATAAATAACGGTGTTTTGGTAAGGTTGAAATGATTGACCAATCAAAGCTTTCACCAGTCCCACCTTGCTTATTATCTAAGACAATACAATCAATTTTTTCATTGGTGAAAATATCTTGATGCATTTCAATTGCGGAAGCATCCAGTGCTCTAAAAATTTCTACATTTTCTGGTAATTGAGCACGCAATTCTGTGATGTACTCAAAATTTTCATCACCATGTAACTGAATGGCTTTTAACCCAAGCTCTTGTGCTGTACTAATGATTTTTTCAATGGAATCATTTTGAAACACACCCACAAAATTTAATGGAATCTCTATTAATGCTTTTGCATCTTCAGAAGAAATATAACGCGGAGATTTTTCTACAAAGATCAATCCACCATAATATGCACCTGAATCATATGCAGCTTTTGCTGAAGCAAATGAGTTCAATCCACATACTTTATGTGTACCAAAAATTAATTCTCTTAGAGCCAAATCTAAATTAGGAGAACCCATCAAATGGCCACCGATCAAAAAACCATCAGCATAAGGTAGTAATTCTAAAACATCTTCATGCGAAGCAATGCCCGATTCACTAATCACCACTCTATCTTCCGGGATTTTTGGCGCTAACTTTTTAGTCGTTTCTAAGCTTACTGTTAATGTGTGTAAATCACGATTATTAATACCAATAATTTTGGCATCCAACGCGATCGCTCTTTCTAATTCTGATTCGTTACTTGTTTCAGTCAATACTCCCATATTTAATGAATGTGCAACTTCTCGTAAACGAAGATATTGTTCATCATTTAATACCGATAGCATTAGTAAAATGCCACTCGCACCTAATAAGCGTGCGTAATAAATTTGGTATTCATCAATGATAAAATCTTTGCAGAGCAAAGGCTTATCTGTCAGTTTGTGTACAATTGATAAATTTTCAAATTTACCACCAAAGTACTTATAATCAGTCAATACTGAAATCACTGTGGCAAATGGTGAATAAGATGCAACAATTTTTGTGAGGTCAAAATTAGGATTAATGACACCTTTAGAAGGTGATTTAGGTTTACATTCAAAAATATAAGCCGGTTTTGCTGTTTCTAGTGCACCATAAAAATCACGATCATTTGGCACAACGTCTCTTTGAAAATTATTCAAAGGCTTTTCCTGCTTCATTAAACATACTTCAATGTACTTATCTGCGACGATTTTTTCTAAAACTGTTGTCATGACTTACCCTCTACTCACCATTTGTTGTAATACTTCATAAGGCTTAGCAGTGCGAATCATGCTCAGTGCCTCATCTACATTTTGTTTCAAATCACGTTGACCAAATAAACGCATTAATAATGCAACGTTTGCAGCTACGACATTTTCATGTGCTGCCTCACCTTTACCTTGCAAAATATTTTCTAATAAAATCTTATTTTCAGCTGGTGTGCCGCCGCGAATATCTTCGATACTCATCGAAGGCAAGCCAAAATCATCTGCAGTTAATAGATATTCATCGATTTGCCCATTTGCCAGTTCTGCAACATGCACATCAGCATGCAATGATACTTCATCCAAACCCGCTGTATGGATGACGGCTGCGTTAACATATCCTAAATTTCTCAAAACTTCAGCCATTGGGCGCACTAAAGAATTTTGATACACACCCACCAATGCAATACGCGGGCGAGACGGATTAATTAATGGACCTAACATATTAAAAATTGTACGTGTTTTTAATTCAGCACGTACTGGCGCAACATTTCTAAATCCTTGATGGTACTGCTGAGCAAACAAGAAGCATACACCCAAATCATCTAATAATTTTTTTGAATTTTCAGGTGTTGAGTAAATATTGACACCCAATTCAGTTAAGACATCTGATGCCCCTGTTAAACTTGAAACACTGCGATTACCATGCTTGGCAATGCGATAACCACATGCAGCCGCTACAAACGAACTTGCAGTCGAAACATTAATACTTTTTGAGCCATCACCACCTGTACCAACAATATCCGCAAATTCATAATCAGTTTTTGGAAAAGCTTCTGCATATTTCAAAGATGCCAAAGCCGCACCCGTTAACTCTTCCACAGATTCACCACGCATCTTCATGCCCGTTAACATAGATGCTAAATGTACGGGTGACATTTTGCCTTCAATAATGTTTGAAAAAACATCGAAACTCTCATCTCGAGATAAATAATCACCGTTATAAACTTTTGCCAATAATTGTTCCATGCCTGCCTCTACTGTAATTTAATTCTATTTAAATTTTTTTGGTACTACAGCGGGCGAAAAAAAACCCGCTATATACGCGGGTTTTTTTTGATCATGTTTTGACTTTTATTTTTGCCATGACACAAGAAAATCTCCCGCTATGTGAGAGATTTGCCACCAAAAGTTACGTGAAACTAATGTAATGTGTGTCATCATAAATTCCTTAAAATTGATGTCATTTAATCTATCCGAATAAATGACATCAGTCAATATGTGTTTAAAATTTATTTTTTAATCTCATTTAAATAGTCACCAATGCGTGTCACAGCATCAGTTAATGTATCTGTATAAGGTAAAAATGTAATTCTAAAATGATCTGGAACTGGGTAGTTAAAGCCTGAACCCTGCACGATTAACACTCGCTTTGATTCTAATAAATCCAATGCAAATGCCTCATCGGAAATAAAAGGATACATTTCAGAATCCATTTTTGGGAACATATATAAAGCGCCTTTTGGCTTGACACATGTCACACCTGGAATACTTGTTAACAAATCATAAGCTAAATCACGTTGGCGAGTTAAACGTCCATTTGGTGCGATTAATTCATTAATACTTTGATAGCCACCCAAAGCCGTTTGAATCGCAAGCTGTCCTGGCGCATTTGAGCATAAACGCATGGATGATAAAACATTTAAACCACTAATGAACTCTTTTGCATGCTTTTTAGCCCCTGAAACAATCATCCAGCCTGAACGATAACCACAAGCGCGATATGCTTTAGATAAACCATTAAATGTTAAACATAGAACATCATCTGCAAGCGCACCAGTTGAAGTATGCGTATGTCCATCGTATAAAATCTTATCGTAAATTTCATCCGAAAATACTACTAAACTGTGCTCACGAGCGACTTCTAAGATTTCTAATAAAATTTTATTGCCATACAAAGCACCTGTCGGATTATTTGGGTTAATAATGACAATACCTTTCGTACGTGGCGTAATTTTAGAACGAATATCCTCAATATTTGGCTGCCAGTCATTATCTTCATCACACATATAATGCACAGGTCTACCACCCGCCAAAGCTGTTGCTGCTGTCCATAAAGGATAATCTGGCGTTGGGATCAGAACTTCATCACCATTATTCAATAAAGCATTTAAACTCATAGTGATTAATTCGGAAGCACCATTACCGATATAAACGTCATTCACATCGACATTTTTAATGTTTTTTTGTTGGGCGTAATGAACTATGGCCTTGCGTGCGGCGAACATTCCTTTTGAATCTGTGTATCCTGCGGCATTTGGAAGATTGGCGATCATATCTTGAACAATCTCATCTGGCGGTTCAAAGCCAAACGGCGCAAGATTCCCAATATTTAATTTAATAATTTTCAGCCCATCTTCTTCCATTTGGTTCGCTTTATCGAGAACAGGTCCTCTTATTTCATAACGAACATGATTTAATTTATCTGATTTTCCAATCGTTTTCATAACGCACAACGCCTTTATTGCTAATATGTCCAGGACAACAATTCTTTAATATAGCGCCTATATAAAATGGAATCAATCCATCTATAGTATGAAAGTTTGTAGCCGCTGTACATAAAACAATATACTCATAATATTATTTTTTAATTAATATAATTATTATGAAAAATATATTTTTATTGACCATTTATCTAAAAAAAGTTATCAAATATAGCCACAAAATATTTCAATGAGGAGTTATACAATGTTTAATCATAAAAAAACGATCACAGCTTTAGCATTAACATTACTATTAGCAGCTTGTTCACAAGAAGCAGACAAATCAACAACATCTACACCAGCAACAAATAATGATACCGCAACAGCACAAAATGCTGACAAACTAGATACTAGATTTGTCACAATTGCGACAGGCGGTGCATCTGGCCCATACAATATTATCGCAACAACAATGGGTGAAGTTTACTCAGAAAAATATAAAGCCAACTCAAAGACACAAACAACAGGCGCATCTGTAGAAAATCTTAACTTAATTGACCAAGGTAAAGCTGAAATGGCACTGGTCATGAGTGATGCCTTAAATCAAGCCATCAATGGCGAGGCACCATTTCCAAAAAAAATAGATTCTGTTAGCCAAATTGCAGTGCTTTACCCGAACTTTGTGCAAATCGTAACTTCACAAAAATCTGGCATTAAAACATTAGAAGACTTAAAAGGTAAACGTGTTGCTGTAGGTGACCAAAACTCAGGTGTTGAGGTGAATGCACGTTCATTACTCAATGGTCATGGCATCACTTATGACGATTTAAAAGTCGATTACTTAGGATATGCTGAAGCGGCTGACGCGCTTCGTGCTGGACGCATCGATGCTGCATTTTTAACAAGTGGTGTACCCAATGCTTCATTAATGGAATTAGCACAAGGCTTTGATCTTCAATTAGTGACGATTAAGCCAGAAAATATCGCAAAAATTGCAGAAAGCAAACCTTACTTTATCGCGATGGACATCCCTGCAAATACATATGGCAACGCTGAAGCTATTCCAACCGTAGGTATTATGAATGCATTAGTGGTTAAAAATGATTTAAGCAATGAAGATGTTTATAAATTGACAAAAACATTTTTTGAAAACTTAGATCGTTTACAAAACTCTCATCAAGCTGCTAAAGATATATCGTTAGAAACAGCTGATAAGGGCATGGTTGCACCGATTCATCCTGGTGCTCAAAAATATTATGACGAGCAAAAAAACAAATAAATATATGATCCTAGCGACAATGGTGACATTGTTGCTAGGTGCTCTATTGTATCCATGGTTCACTGTCATCAATTTAAAATCTGAACAGTTTTCATGCAATCTTAGAGAGGATTTCTTAACATTACAATGGATTCATTCTGTTGAACGAGAACTATGGCGAGAAACATATCGAGCCGATAATGGGGCTTTTCTACTATTTCGTTCACAATTCAAAACTTTTGGCGCAGGCACACCATACAATGTGCCACTTCATACCCAAAATGGTTTTGTAGAATCCAATCCTAATTTAGTAATCCCCAAAATTCATTGGATCATTTCTCGGAATGTAGAATCGACTCTGTATACCCCGCAAGGAAATATTCCGATTTATAAATTTTTTAATGATTATTCAGAAATCACAATTTCAATACAAAAACATAGTATTTGGACATTCTACAAGGACTCTTGTTATGACAAACTCACAATCTCAAGTTAATGAAGGACAAAAAATTCTTGAGAAATTTGATAGAGAATCTCTAGTTCGTCATCCTGCTAATCATAAAGTTCAGCTATTTATCGCAGGATTAGCATTATTTTATTCACTTTATCACTTAGTAACCACATATTATCCCATCCCTCAATTGCTATATCGCGCGGCACACGTTTCGATTGGTTTGGCGTTAATATTTTTAATTTACCCTACTTATACCAGCCAAAATCGTACTAGAGTTCCATTATACGACTGGTTTTTAATGTTCTGTGCATTTGCATCATTCGGTTATCTTTGGTTTGAATATGATGCAATCATGAATACGCGTGGCGGTATTCCTAATAAAATGGATATTGCATTTGGTATTATGACAGTCATTTTGGTCATTGATGGCGCACGTCGTGTTATGGGCTGGATCTTACCAGTTCTGGCATTAATATTTTTGCTCTACCCTTTTATTAGTCATTATGACTTTATGCCTGATCGATTATTAACTCGCCCTTACGATTTAGGAGATATTTTCGGTCAAATGTATCTAAAAATGGAAGGTATTTACTCCTCTGCAATCGGTGCATCTGTATCTTTCATTTTCTTATTCATTCTCTTTGGTGCATTTTTAGCAAAATCAGGAATGGGACAATTATTCAATGATTTAGCACTGGCATTAGCAGGACACAAGCAAGGTGGGCCTGCAAAAGTTGCCGTTATCTCTAGTGGGTTTATGGGAAGCATTAATGGTTCTGCCGTTGGTAATGTTGTGGGCACAGGTGTTTTTACAATTCCCATGATGAAACGCATCGGATACAGTCCGAACTTTGCAGGAGCCGTTGAAGCGAGTGCTTCAGTTGGTGGGCAAATATTGCCACCGATTATGGGTGCAAGTGCATTCATTATGGCAGAAACAACAGGGGTTAAATATAGTACGATTGCACTTGCTGCGTTCTTCCCTGCATTGCTCTACTATTTAGGCGTCATTGCTCAAGTTCACTTTAGAGCTGGAAAAGATAATTTAAAAGGGATTCCAAAAGCTGATTTACCAAAAGTTAAAGAGGTATTACTAGCAAGAGGACATTTATTAATTCCTATTTTTGCCTTGGTCTATTTTTTATCAGAATCAGTACCGATTAATTTTGCTGCATTCTACACAATCATCATCAGCATTATTGTCAGCCAATTTAAAAAAGAAACTCGCATGAGTTTCAAAGATATTATTGATGCTTTAATCACTGGTGCAAAACAATCATTACCAGTTATGGCTGCTTGTGCGGTTGTGGGTATCATCATCGGAACAGTGAGTTTAACTGGATTTGCAAGCGTCATGATCTCTTTGATTACAAGCATCGGTAAAGATTCTCTGTTTTTAACACTATTTTTAACCATGTTGGCCTCAATGGTTTTAGGTATGGGGTTACCTTCAATTCCTGCCTATATCATTACAGCAACCATGGCAGCTCCAGCGATTGCCGGCTTAGGTGTTCCAGTATTAGTTGCACACTTATTTGTTTTCTACTTTGGGTTATTCGCCAATATTACTCCACCCGTCGCTTTAGCATCTTTTGCTGGTGCTGGTATTGCAGGTGGCGATCCAATGAAAACAGGTTGGCAATCTCTAAAGCTAGCATTGGCAGGTTTTATCGTACCATTTATGTTCGTCTACAATCCTGCAATGCTTTACATTGACACAACAGGTTTAACGAGTATGAATGTGACAGAATTCCCTGCACCTTCGATCATATCGATGCTCATGATCGCTGTAACATCCATTGTGGGTGTGATCAGCTTAGGTGCTGCTGTTGAAGGCTATTTTAAATCAACCATGAATGTAGTGGAGCGTTTAATTTTAGCTTCAGGTGCGCTAATGCTCATCATTCCTGAGCTGTATACTGACATTGCAGGTATGGTTGTTGTGTTTGGTCTGGCATTATTTAACAACAGAAAATCGAAAAAAATGAGTTTAGCGTAACGATTAATAGTTTTGTCTAGATGCAATAAACCCATGTTGAACACATGGGTTTATTGATATATGGATTATGCTAATGTTGCTTGAACAACAGCATCAGCCATCATTCTCTTTTGGAAAGCCATAACATTTGGAAATTGTTCAACATTATAACCAGTTTTCGCTGCCCATAATGTCGTCATCAACAAGTAATAATCCGCACTTGTAATATGATCACCTGCTAAATATGCATTATGTGTTAAGTGTTTTTCTACGTATTCATAACGTCTTGTCAAATGTGCTTTAACATTTTCAATCATATCATCCGGAATTGATGCACCGAATAATTTTGAAAATAATGTCACAAATGATTTATGTAGCTCAGTACTAATATAGTTAAACCATTCTAATTGACTGATTAAACCTTTACCTGCCAATGGAAATACTTCATTTCCAGCTTTTAAAGATGACAAGTAAGCACAGATCGCAACAGTTTCAGTGATGATTTCGCCATTTTCCAATTGCAAAGCAGGCACATAACCTTTTGCCGTAACATTTTTATAATCACTACCATCTGTCAATAATGCTTTCATCACATCCACTGGAATTAATTCAAGTTCAATTCCTAACGATTTTGCTGTCATAACAACGACTGATGAACATGTTCCATTTGCATAATATAATTTCAACATTTTAAACTCCATGTTTAATGATTGGTCACAAACTAGGTGCATAAACTACCATAAATTTCACTTCTAAAAAATTAAATGCGCTTAGGCAGTCTAAATCGCTTAATTTTTACTGGCTTTTCACCATCATCATAATGTTCAATGGTGATCCCTGTACAAGCATACACAATTGCAATTACAGGACTTAGTAAACATAAAAATGCATAAGGTAAATAATCAAATGAAGCCACGCCCAATGTTACTGTCATAAATGCACCACATGTATTCCAAGGGATTAAAGGCGATGTCATCGTACCCGCATCTTCTAAAGTACGAGATAATACTTTTGCTTTAATGCCACGCTTTTTATACTCATCTGCATACATTCTACCCGGAATAATGATCGACATATATTGATCACAACCAACAACATTTCCTGTAATGCAAGTAAAAACAGTCGAGATTATCAAACTCTTAGTCTTTTTAGCCATGACAGCGATTTTGCCAACCAAAACTTCAAATATTTTTGTGAACTCTAAAATACCACCAAAACACATCGCAATAATTACTAATGAAACCGTAGACATAACAGCAGTAATACCACCATTATTCAACAGTTCACTTAAAGTTTTATTATCAGTTTCAATCGAATAACCATCATATAAAGAATTTAAAACCATTGATGGATCAGCACCTTGAACAAAAATGGCACATAAAACACCTAAAGTAGAACCAATCATTAAACCGGGAAAAGCTGGAATCTTAAAAATCATCATAACGATAATGAAAGATGGCACCAATAATAACCAAGGAGAAATAATATAAATTTCTTTTAAATCATGTTGTAATTCAGCAGTTACAGCAATACTATCTGTCATATTACTGGCTTGAAAATATCCCAAAATACCAAACAATATCAATGAAATAATCAAAGCTGGAATCGTTGTATACAGCATATATTGAATATGCTCAAACAGATCAACCCCTAC
>CANRJX010000052.1 GCA_947631095.1 uncultured Wohlfahrtiimonas sp. | reverse complement strand
GATCATCATGATGCATTATTACTATTTATGCAGACTAAAATGGCAGTCACTCATCCTGAAAAAGTTCGTTTGGTTCAAGTGGATCAATATGGATTTACAATTGCTCATGATGAAAAGTTTGAAAGATTTACTTTTAAAGAAGAAGCAAAATCTCCTATGGATATTCGTTTGTTTTTAGTTGAAATGGTTAAACAAATTAGAGCACAACAATAAGAAGTGGTAAGTGGTGAGTTATAAAATATAAAAGCTCGATTGTATCCCCCTACAAATAGAAGCTTTTATAAAAATGCCCAATAATATTATTGGGCATTTTCTTCTTTGATTATGTGATAAAAGATACTAAGCATCTGGATCAATTGGAACATCCACTTCTAATTTTGCAAAAAACAGATAGATCATGAGTAAAATTAATAAAAATGCTGGGAGTAATAATGATAATTCAGAGTATTGAATTGCTAATAACGTACCGCCGAAACCACCAAAACCGAAGCCTAATAATACACCAAAGAATAGTAATGCCGTTTGAAAAGCATTTTTGCTACCTTGAATTGCTTGCATCAAATAACTGAATGCTAATTGTACAACTAATGTCACGGCGACGTTGCCATATAGCATTCCTTTTATTTTATGAAATGCATTGCCTTGCATACCAGCGATAAAAGAGATGATGATACATATCATTGCGATAGAAAGTTGATCTTTGAAAAATCCACTGGCTAATATAATAAGAATAATAATTTCTAAAAATATTACGATAAATGTCCAGCTTCTATTACTACTTTTTTGGCTCAGTTTTTCAATACAAGCTGTAAACATAGAACCGACGCCAAACGCTAAAACAGTTAGGAGAATGCTATAAAAATGATCCCAATTCTGTGTCGCTATTGTTTGACCAAGTAGAATAATATTGCCAGATTGTACTGTGCTGAATACATTTGCAACATGATAAGTATAGCCATTCATCAATCCTGCAATCAATGCAAGATAAAAAGCTACTTGAGGCTGTTCCATAATAGGAAGAGTATGATTTAAAGTATTTTGAATAATACTTTTTTTGTTTTGTGCTGATAGTGTCATGCCGTTTCCTCGTTGATATCTTTAGTTTGGTTGGTTATTAGTAATAATTTTTTAATGAGTGCTGATTGATTACGCTTAACCCAGCTTTAATTTGTTAAATGTATAAATAATCATATTGATGTAGGTTTTGATGATTATAAATATAGTTATCCCTCGACAGTTATTTGACGAGTGGTGAGAAATATACTGCCATTTGTCCAAGGATTAAACGTTCTTGGTTGATCCAAGAAAATGGTGCAGGAACAGTAGTTTTATTGGTCACTAAAGAAGCATTAGGCTCTGCGAGTAAAGTTGGTGTCAGAATGATTGGCTCTGGCCCATAAATACCACACGATGTAAATGCTCCATTTCTACGGCCACCACAAACTACCCATAGCTGTTGTAATGTTGCTGTGGAATAAGGGTAAAACTCTGCCAAGCCTGTCGGGGGATTGGGAACAGAATATAGTTTTGCATCAATTTCTACACGTAGATCAGAAGGTTTACCTGCGGGTGCTGCAATAATATCAGCACGATTAGCAGAGAATACTCCTCCAACCTCCACAATGGAGAGTTCATAGTTTAAAGCTAAAGCAATTCTACCAATCTTGGTTTTGATGACATATAGTTTATCTCCGCTAGACGCCCACCCAGCATCTCTATCATTTAAGTGTGTTGCTCTATAGCGACCTAAAATTTGACCTTCTGGTCCCGCAAGTATCACTGTATGGTAAAGTTTATCATCATCAATTTCAGGATAACTACCAACAATATAGCCACCGCCTTTTTGTGCGATTGTACAAAGCGTACTTTCAAATTTACCACCTTGAGGTTCTGCAGCAGCTAAAATATCAGTTGGCTCATCTGGGGATTTAATTGATGAGAGTTCTGGTAAGACAACTAATTGATCTTTTTCAACAGTAATTTGATCTAATAGACATTCATTCATATTCCATTGAATGGCCGTTAATACAACATTTTTAATATCTTTAGTAGCATTCGTATCATCAGGCACACGATGAAGTGCTAATGTCGGATGGTAAAGTTTTGGACGTCTTTTAGCTAATAATTTTTTTCGTTGAGCTTTGGCTTCAGAAATATCAATAATAGCTGTATAAACACAATTTAGACCTGGTGCCATTTCTAGTGGAGGAACTACAGGTGACTGAGCAATTTTATGCCCTGAAGGCGCCCATATGCTTGAACCACCATTGTAATAAAGTTGTGCTTTTGTTATGGGATTGGTTTCTATTCCACTTCTTGTCGCACAAACCACCCATGCTCCATTAAATGCACTTAAATGTTGAACATGTGAAACTGTGGAGTGATCACCAGATTTTTCTGATGGAGATGCAGAAGGCATCATACGGTCAGACACTGAATGCCAACCAATAATGTCTGCACCCGCTAAAGCGCTTAAACGTGCATATTGCCAATACGTATCATCGTAACAAATCAGCAATCCTATGTTACCTATAGGTGTGGAAAAAACGTTACTGCTTGTATTACCCGGTGCAAAGAGTTTTTGATCTTGATTGTTTAATCCTCTTTTTCGATATTTACCAATAATGCCTTCAGGCCCCATTAACACAGCACTATTATAAGCAAGGCCAGTTTCTATATCTTTTTCTGCGATCCCAATGCTTAAATACATATTGTATTCTTTTAATAATGGCAATATTGCTGTAGTAGTTTTACCCGGAATAGTATCTAAGTAAGGCGAAATTTCAGTATAATCATCGAATAGATAGCCAGTTGTTGCAGTTTCAGGAAATACTGCATAATCAATATTATTATTTGAGATATTTTTAACAGCTTCTATTAGTCTAGCAATATTGCCATTAAGATCACCCCAAGCGGGTATAAAATCGACTGCTGCTACTTTAATGGTTTGTGGATTTTCAACTTCAGTTGGTACTAGATTTTGCATGTGGTTTGATCTCCAATGTTATTGCTTAAAATGTGTTATCACCTGCCACTATTGATTAAATAATAGAAAAATTAATACGTTACTAATACTAGCAACAAATTATTCTTAATCAATCATTTTGGATTATGTTCTGACGATTAGATTCTTTAATAAAATTTTATAAATATTGTGACACTAGCTTTGTGTGATCTAACACAACAAAATTCCTACAAAAACATTTGACATAATCACTCACATATTAGTAATATGTTTCGTACTAATATATTAGCGAGTAATTTTAAAACATCGCTTTAAATGATAAGGGAGAGAATTATGTCAACTCTATGCTTAACAGATAAAACTGTTTTCGGTGTAGCGCTTAATTACCAAACGGTCTTGGCTGAACACGCAAAAACATTTACAGAAAAACCTTATGTTTTTTTACCTAAAAAGCCAGTGTTATTCATTAAAACACCGAATACTTATAACTTTTCAGGCAAGGTTGTTAAACCTCAATCAGAAAGATTACAAGCAGGTGCAACACTTGCTGTGGTTATTGGTAAATCAGCCACACGAGTGAGCATCGCAGATGCTTTAAGTTATGTGAAAGGTGTTGTTGTTGGTAATGAATTTAGTTTGCCTGAAGAAAGTTTCTATCGTCCTGCAATTAAAGCAAAGTGCCGCGATGGCTTTATGGCATTGAGTGAAAATATTGTGCCTTTGAGCGAAATTTCTAATGTTAATGGCTTAGAGATTACTGTTTCTGTGAATGGTGAAGAGAAGCAAAAAGCAAATACGAATGAGTGGATTCGAGATATTGCTGCGTTAATTTCTGAGATTACAGATTATATGACTTTACATGAAGGTGATGTTTTATTAACAGGAACGCCAGCAGGTCGCTTTGATTTAGAAGTTGGCGATGAAGTCACAATTAAGATTGAACAAGTTGGCACATTGACGACACAAGTGATCGCAGAGTAAGGAGATAATTATGAAACATGCACGCATACAATTTGAAAATACCACTTACGATGTAACCGTTAACGATGATATGTCTGTGAATTTGCCGAATGGACAAGTTGTACAAGAAGCTGATGTGGTTTGGTTGCCACCGAGTACAGGAAATATGTTTGCATTAGGCTTGAACTATGCAGATCACGCTGCCGAATTATCATTTGCAAATGCACCAACTGAGCCTTTAGTGTTCATTAAATCTCACGGCACTTATGTTGGTCACAATGGTCAATCATATCGTCCAGATAATATTCACTATATGCACTATGAATGTGAATTGGCTGTAGTTATCGGCAAAGAAGCGAAGAATGTTTCGAAAGAAGATGCTTGGGATTATGTTAAAGGTTTTACCCTATGTAATGACTACGCGATTCGCGATTATCTAGAAAATTATTATCGCCCAAATTTGCGCGTAAAAAACCGCGACAGTTTTACAGTTGTTGGCCCATATATTATGGATAAAGATGATGTTGTTGATCCTATGAATCTCTCTTTAAAAACATGGGTAAATGATGAGTTGCGCCAAGAAGGTAATACCAAAGATATGATCTTTGATGTGCCATTTTTAATTGAATATTTATCGAGTTTTATGACTCTGCAGCCAGGCGATATGATCGCAACAGGTTGTCCTAAAGGTACTTCGGATGTTAAGGCAGGAGACACTGTCATCATTGAAGTTGAGAAAGTTGGGCGATTGACGAATTACATGGTATCAGAGCACGAATTTTTTAATAAAGCATAAGATTAATGAGGAATTTGTATGATTAAGCATTGGATTAATGGTAAAGAAGTCGCAAGCGAAGAAACGTTTGAAAATATCAACCCTGCAACAATGGAAAAAATCTGTGATGTTGCAAGCGGTGGCGCAAAAGAAGTTGAAATGGCAGTACAAGCTGCAAAAGAAGCTTTTCCAAAATGGTCAAATACACCAGCTAAAGAGCGTGCAAAAATCATGCGTCGTTTTGGTGAATTGATTGATCAAAATGTAGATAAAATTGCAGAATTAGAAACATTGGATACAGGTTTGCCGATTCACCAAACACGTAATGTATTGATTCCGAGAGCATCACACAACTTTGATTTTTTTGCAGAAGTTTGCACACGAGTGAATGGCCACACTTATCCTGTGGATGATCAAATGTTGAACTATACATTGCATCAACCTGTTGGTGTTTGTGGTTTAGTTTCTCCTTGGAACGTACCATTTATGACAGCTACATGGAAAACAGCACCATGTTTGGCGCTTGGTAATACTGCCGTATTAAAAATGTCTGAATTCTCTCCATTAACAGCGAATGAATTAGGGCGTTTAGCATTAGAAGCAGGTGTTCCTGAAGGTGTTTTCAACGTGATTCAAGGTTATGGTCACACTGCTGGTGATGCTTTAGTACGTCATCCTGATGTTCGTGCGGTATCTTTTACAGGCGGTACAGCAACAGGACAAAAAATTATGTCTAACGCTGGCATTAAAAAGTACTCAATGGAACTTGGCGGTAAATCACCAGTATTAGTGTTTAATGATGCAGATTGGCAGCGTGCATTAGATGCATCTTTGTTCACAATTTTTTCATTGAATGGTGAGAGATGTACAGCAGGTTCAAGAATCTTCATTCAAGAAGGTATTTATGATGAGTTTGTGGCACAGTTTGCTGAACGTGCAAAACGTATTAAAGTAGGCGATCCGCAAAACTATGATACACAAGTGGGCGCAATGATTAATCGTGGTCATTACGATAAAGTGACTGGTTACATCAAAATTGGTATGGACGAAGGTGCAACATTATTGGCAGGTGGTTTAGAAAGACCAGCGGGTTTACCTGAGCATTTAGCTAAAGGAAACTTCATCCAGCCAACAGTATTTGCAGATGTTGATAATAATATGCGCATCGCTCAAGAAGAAATTTTCGGGCCAGTTGTTTGTTTAATTAAATTCAAAGACGAAGCAGAAGCAGTTCGTTTAGCGAATGATGTTGAATATGGTTTAGCTTCTTATTTGTGGACTTCTGATTTAACAAGAGCACATCGCGTTGCTGCACAAATTGAAGCGGGTATGGTGTTTATTAACTCTCAAAATGTTCGCGATTTACGTCAACCTTTTGGTGGTGTTAAACAGTCAGGAACAGGCCGTGAAGGTGGTGAATATAGCTTAGAAGTGTTCACTGAAGTTAAAAACATCTGTATCTCAATGGGACAGCATCATATTCCACGTTGGGGCATTTAATTTAAATAAAAGATGAATCAAGGAGAGCATTATGGGAAATATCGCCTTAACCGCTAAGATCACACACGTACCTTCAATGTATTTGTCTGAGTTACCTGGTAAGCATCAAGGTTGCCGTCAGTCAGCAATTGAAGGGCATTATGAAATTTCACGTCGTTGCCGTGAGTTAGGTGTAGATACGATCATTGTTTTTGATACGCATTGGTTGGTTAACAGTGGCTATCACGTGAACTGTAACGATCGATTTGAAGGTTTATATACCAGTAATGAGTTGCCACATTTTATCAAAGATATGACATATGAATACGAAGGCAATCCTATTTTAGGTCGTGCAATTGCTGAAAAAGCACGCGAAAAAGGTGTTCGTGCGATGTCTCATGAAATTGATAGCTTAGAAATGGAGTATGGCACATTAGTACCGATGCGCTATATGAACGAAGATAAGCAATTTAAGGTGATTTCTATTTCTGCATTCTGTACTTCGCATGATTTCCAAGATAGCCGCAAAATGGGTGAAGCTGTGGTTGAAGCTGTGAAAGATTATCCTGGTACAGTTGCGATCTTAGCCAGTGGCTCACTATCACATCGATTCATCTGGGACAGTATTGCTACAGAAGGCATGGACAGCTATACCCGCGAGTTTGATCATCAAGTGGATATTCGTGTGGTACAAATGTGGAAAGAAGGTCTATGGCCTGAGTTTTGTGCAATGTTGCCACAGTATTCAGAATACTGTTTTGGCGAAGGTTATATGCATGATACTGCAATGCTTTTGGGGGTTGTTGGTTGGGATAAATACAATGAAAAAGTAGAAATCATCACAGATTTATTCCCAAGCTCAGGCACGGGGCAAATCAATGCAATTTTCCCATTGCCAGAATGGTTACGCAGTTAATAGACGATTAATGATGAATTAGGAAATGTTATGCCACACTTTATTGTTGAATATTCAGGAAATTTAAAAACAGAAATCAACTTCCAAGATTTCTTTGAGAAGGTCCATGAAACCCTTGGTAATAGTGGCGTTTTTCCTTTAGGTGGCATTCGTAGTCGCGCAATTTGTATGGATGATTATCGAATTGCTGATGCGAAACATGATTACGCATTTATTCATATTTTATTAAAAGTGGGCAGCGGTCGTGACGAGCCCACTCGTAAAAAAGTATGTGATGAGTTATTTGCTGTCATTGAGGATTATTTTGCACCACTTCAAGCACAACGTTTACTGGCGATCTCTTTTGAAATGCAAGAGGTTCATCCCGTATTAACTTATAAAAAAAATAATATTCATGCTTTTTTAAAAGCTAAAGGTTAGACAGATCATGTTAGACAAACAAATTATCGATAATTTAGCTCAGCAGCTGAATCATGCAGAGAAAACGAATACTCAAGTGAAGCAATTTTCATTGAGTCATCCTGAAATCACGATTGAAGATGCTTATGCAGTGCAAAAAGCATGGGTTGCACAAAAAATCGCAGAAGGTAGAAAATTAGTCGGCCATAAAATTGGCTTAACTTCACGCGCTATGCAAGTCTCTTCAAACATTACAGAGCCAGATTATGGTGCTTTATTGGATGATATGTTTTTTGAAGAGGGCACAGAAATTCCAATGGATCGTTTCATCGTTCCAAGAGTGGAAGTTGAATTGGCATTCATTTTAAGTAAGCCTTTAAGTGGTCCAAATTGTACGGTTTTTGATGTTCTCAATGCGACTGAGTGGGTCATCCCTGCGTTAGAAATTATTGATGCACGCATTCAGCAAATTGATCCTGAAACTAAAGTAACACGTAAAGTGTTCGATACAATCTCTGACAATGCTGCGAATGCTGGTGTTGTGATGGGTGGTCGTCCAATTCGACCAACCGAGTTAGACATTAGTCGCATTAGTGCGATCTTATATAGAAATGGTGTGATCGAAGAGTCAGGTGTATCAGCTGCAGTCTTAAATCACCCTGCAAAAGGTGTGGCGTGGCTGGCCAATAAATTGCATCCGTATGGTGTGAGCTTAGAAGCTGGACAAGTTATTTTGGGTGGATCATTCACTCGTCCGGTGGCTGCTAGAAAAGGTGATACTTTCCATGTGGATTATGGTGAGTTGGGTTCAATTGCTTGCTATTTCAAATAATCGGATGATATTACGACATGAAAATCCCACAAAATATCTTTAAAAGAAATTTGATCAATAAGAAAGTGCAAATTGGCTTATGGGTTGGTTTAGCGAATAGTTATAGTGCTGAGCTTGTTGCAACCACAGGATTTGATTGGTTGCTGATTGATGGTGAACATGCCCCTAATAGCATTTCTAGTATTTTGCAACAATTGCAAGCGATCGCACCTTATCAAGCAGAAGGTTATTCACTGCCCGTTGCAAGACCACCAATTGGTGATACTGCGTTGATTAAGCAATATTTAGATTTAGGTGTGCAGACATTATTAGTGCCAATGGTCGAAACCGCAGAGCAAGCTAAAACCTTAGTGAAAGCAATGCATTATCCACCAGAGGGCATTCGTGGTGTAGGCAGCGCTTTGGCGCGAGCCTCACGTTGGAACAATATTGCAGACTATTTAGATGCTGCAAATGCAGAAATGTGTTTATTGGTGCAAATTGAAAACTTAGAAGGCTTAAAGAATATAGAAGAAATTGTGCATGTTGAAGGTGTTGATGGTATCTTTATCGGACCTGCAGATTTATCAGCAGCATTAGGTCACAGAGGCAATCCAGGGCATCCTGAAGTGCAAGCAGCCATAGAGCTTATTGTGACAGCCGCTCATAATGCAGGAAAAGCGACAGGCATTTTGCATGCTGATCCGACACAAGCGCAGAAGTACATTGATATGGGCTTTAATTTTGTTGCAGTTGGTGTAGATACAAGTTTATTGGTGAAATCTTGTCGTCAATTATTAAATCAATTTAAAGCTGGCGAAGAAACAAAAAATACTTCATCAGTATATTAGGAGAAGAGTAATGGAATTTTTGAAAAACCCACAATTATGGCAAACCAAAGCTTATATTAATGGGCAGTGGGTAGAAGGCAAAAGCACAATCGATGTTATTAATCCTGCGACTGGTGAAGTGATTGCAAATATTCCTAATATGGGTAGAGAAGAAGCTGATCAAGCTGTAACAGCAGCATATGCGGCACAAAAAAGTTGGGCTAATAAATCAGCTAAAGAACGTAGTCAGATTTTGCGTCGTTGGTTTAATTTGATGATGGAAAACCAAGAAGATTTAGCAAAAATTTTGACGATTGAGCAAGGTAAACCATTGTCTGAAGCAAAAGGCGAAATTGCTTATGGTGCATCTTACATTGAATGGTATGCAGAAGAAGGCAAGCGCATTTATGGTGATATCATTCCATCATTGGCAGATGATCAACGTATTTTAGTGACTAAAGAACCAATTGGTGTTTGTGCAGCAATTACGCCATGGAACTTCCCAAATGCAATGATCACAAGAAAAGCAGCACCAGCATTGGCAGCAGGTTGTACATTCGTGATCAGACCAGCAAGCCAAACACCATTATCAGCATTAGCAATTGCAGAATTAGCACATCAAGCTGGTGTTCCTGCAGGTGTGTTTAATGTTGTAACAGGTAGCGCAGTTGAGATCGGTGAAGTATTAACGAAAGATGATCGTGTTAAGAAGTTTAGTTTCACAGGATCTACAGGTGTAGGTCGTAAATTGATCGCTCAGTGTGCTGATACGATCAAGAAAGTATCTATGGAACTTGGTGGTAATGCACCATTTATCGTATTCGATGATGCAGATATTGATGCTGCTGTGCAAGGTGCTTTGGTTTCAAAATTCCGTAATGCGGGTCAAACATGTGTTTGTGCAAACCGTTTATACGTTCAAGCAGGTATTTATGATCGTTTCATTGCTAAGTTTGTAGAAGCGACAGAAAAAATGAAAGTGGGCAATGGATTGGAAGATGGCGTGGTATTTGGACCTGTGATTGATGACAATGCCGTTAAGAAAGTCAACGAACACATTGATGACGCAGTGAGTCATGGTGGTGAAGTAGTATCAGGTGGAAAGCTATTACCACTAGGTGGCTTATTCTTTGCACCAACAATTGTGAAAAATGCGACACAATCTATGAAAGTTGCAAAAGAAGAAACTTTTGGTCCATTAGCACCTGTATTTAAATTTGAAACTGAAGAAGAAGTACTCGGTTATGCAAATGATACTGAATATGGTTTGGCAGCATATTTCTATACAAGAGATGTTGGCAGAGTTTTCAGAATGTCTAAAAATTTAGAGTATGGAATGGTGGCTGTGAATACTGGCGGTTTATCGAATGAAGCTGCACCATTTGGTGGCGTTAAACAGTCAGGTTTAGGTCGTGAAGGCTCGAAGTACGGTATCGAAGATTATGTAGAAATTAAATATACATTATTGGCTGGTCTGTAGCATAAAACTTGTAAATTGATAATAAAAAAGCCTAATAAGTTTAACATTACTTGATAATGACTGAGTAGAGTGTTCTATTATCCTCAGTCATTATATTATCTTGACCATAAATATATCGTTTAGTTATTGAATTGTAGAAAATTCTTTTACTAGTTCTATCATTCGCTTTTCATCATCATATAAACCTTCATTTTTATAAACTTCTTTAATGCATGAGAAAAAAGCTAATATTTTTGGATTTTTCTCACCTTGCCTAATGGATGAAATAATCGGGAATTTTACTAGCGAATCTTGTATTGGTAGATACGTGACATTATCGATTGATACGCGGCATGTACTAGCTGGAACAATGCATATTCCTTCATTGGCAGCTACTAACCCTATAGCAACCTGTATGTCCCTCACTAATTCACTATTTTTCATTGTTAAATTATAGTTTGTGAATATATTGGTAATTTGAGTAGATAAATTAGGAAATGAATTATTAGGGTATAAGATGATATTTTCATTTACTAAATCAGCTAAAGATAGCGGTTTTTTATACCTACTGAATGGGTGTTGATTACTGACGACTAGTAGTAGGTTTTCTTCTCGTAAGAGATCTCTTTGAATTTCTGGGTCAGAAGATCTAACACGACTAAATCCTATATCTAATTCCCCTCTTTTTAGGGCTCGTATCTGTTCAGATGTACCTAACTCTATTAATTCTATTTTAATATCAGGATACACAGATCGATATGCTGCGATAATTTTAGGTAGTAACCCATAGAGTAATGACACAACAAAGCCAACTTTGATGACATCATTATCTAACTGTAGATTTTTTGTTAACTGTTTCGTTTCTTCGACTTTATTTAAAATTATTAATGCATTTGTGTATAGTACTTCTCCTGCTTTTGTCGGCATAAGCGGACGGCTAGCCCTATCAATAAGCGTAACGCCTAATTCCTCCTCTAGATTTTTTATTTGTCGACTAAGTGGTGGCTGTGCAATGCAGAGCTTTTCAGCCGCTTTTGTGAAACTTTGCTCCTCTATCAACGTTGTAAAATAACGCAAATACCTTAAGTTCATGGTTTATACCTTTTTAGTATTAATATAGATAAAAATGATCTTAGACTCCTCAGCTTTATTACATTAGGGTATATCTTCGAGAGATGCAAAAATTTATATAAAAGTAAAGTTTTTGAAATGATCTAAATCAATAACAAGCCGAATAAATTATTGCGATAGCGCGAAGTAAATATATAAAAAATAGTAAGGAGGGAGGATTTAAATGACTAATGCAAATTTTTCATTGAATAATAGTATGGATAAAATCGATCAGTTACTGATTGAGAACTATGAAACAGGGGAGTTTAAATTACACCGTAGCGTCTTCACAGATGAAGAGCTATTTGAACTAGAAATGAAGTATATCTTTGAAGGTAACTGGGTATTTTTAGCACATGACAGTCAAATTCCTAACATCAATGATTACTACACAACATACATTGGTCGCCAGCCCATTATTATTGCTCGCAATAAAGAAGGTGAATTAAATGCAATGATTAATGCATGTTCTCACCGTGGAGCACAATTATGTCGTTATAAAAGCGGTAATAAATCAACTTATACTTGCCCATTTCACGGTTGGACATTCAACAATAGTGGTAAATTATTGCGTGTTAAAGATCCGAAAGATGCTGGCTATCCAGAAAGTTTTAATAAAGATAGTTCGCACAATCTAAAACAAGTGCCTCGCTTTGAAAGTTATAAAGGATTCTTGTTTGGTAGTTTGAATCCTGATGTTGCTTCATTACAAGAATTTTTAGGTGAAACCACAAAAATTATCGATATGATTGTTGATCAATCAGATCAAGGACTAGAAGTTTTACGTGGTTCTTCATCGTATACTTTTGATGGTAATTGGAAATTAACAGCTGAGAATGGTGCGGATGGTTATCATGTATCTGTTGTACATTGGAATTATGCAGCAACAACCCAGCATCGAAAAGAAAAAGAAAATGCTCAAGATAATATTCGTGCAATGAGTGCAGGTTCTTGGGGCAAACAAGGTGGTGGTTCATATGGTTTTGAAAATGGTCATATGTTGTTATGGACACAGTGGCAAAATCCTGAAGATAGACCAAATTATTCAAAACTTGATGAATATGCAGAAAAGTATGGCCCTGCAATGGCGAAATGGATGGTAGAAAGATCACGCAATCTTTGTTTG
>CANRJX010000051.1 GCA_947631095.1 uncultured Wohlfahrtiimonas sp. | reverse complement strand
AATTTTACTCATGATAAACTCCTATTTTGCATAACGGTTGGCTGGGATTGGAAGTCCTAGGTTTTCACGCAACGTCGTGGCTTTTAATTTTGAATCGTAATAACCACGAGCTTCTAAGCGAGGTAATACTTCATTTTTGAAATCTTCAAAGCCTTCTGCACCAACGGCAAAAGAGAGAATGAAGCCATCGGCTGCTTTGTTATCAAAATATTCAATTAAAAGATCAGTTATATAATCCGCAGTACCGATAAAACGACTTCTTGTTGTGGTTTCGCTGAGTGCAACTTCTCTGAGTGTTAATCCTTTTTCGTATGCATCACGTTTAATACGATCAGTGGTGGATCTAAAGCTGTTTTTGCCAATGTCACCCAATTCAGGGAAGGGAGCATCTAAGTCATATTGGCTAAAATCATGATGATCAAAGTATCGACCGAGATAATCTAAAGCGCTATCAATCTCAACTAAGTTACGAATTTTAAGATATTTTTCTTCTGCTTCTTCAGGTGTTTTACCAATGATGGGTGTGATACCGGGGAAGATTTTAACGGCATTAGGCGAGCGCCCGTATGCAGCAGCACCATCTTTTATTTTTTTATAATATGCTTGTGTCTCTTCTAAGTCATGAATATGGCAGAATACCGCTTCTGCGAATCTTGAAGCAAAATCAATGCCTGTTTCAGATGCGCCAGCTTGGAAAATTACGGGCTCTCCTTGTGGAGAACGTTGAATATTCAATGGACCCTCTACAGAGAAAAAATCACCTTTATAATTCACACGATGCATTTTGTTTGGATCAAAGAACTCACCAGTGTCACGATTACGCAAAAAAGCATCATTCTCCCATGATGACCAAAGACCTTGCACAACTTCAACGTATTCAGTGGCGATTTTATAGCGCAAACTGTGTTCAGGGTGCGAGCGATTATAGTTTTTAGCCGTTCCTTCCAAAGGTGTTGTGACGATGTTCCATGCAGCACGTCCACCGCTTAATAAATCTAAAGATGCGAATTGCCTCGCTACAGTATAGGGATCACTGTATGAAGTTGATACTGTGCCACCTAATCCAATGCGAGAAGTGTGTGAAGCCAGTGCAGAAAGTAGTGTCAATGGTTCAAATCGATTAAGAAAATGGGGCATTGATTTCTCATTAATGTATAAACCATCTGCCACAAAGACAAATGCTATACCCACTGATTCTGCAGATTTTGTAAGGTTAATATTATATTCAAGATTGATGCTTGCATCTAAAGTTGATGATGGATGACGCCATGAATTAATATGTCCTCCAGCACCATTAAGCATAATGCCAAAGTTAATTTTTTTACTGCTCATAAATTTGCTCCGTACCAATGCATTTTTTTGAATGAATAGTGCTTTATTGAATCGGTAACCCTTTTGGATTAGTCTCAGAAATTTTTAAAGCTTCTTCCCCTAAATGCCAACGGTCTAATATTTTTTGATAATCACCTGATTCAATTAAGCCATTGATGACTTGTGTAATCGGCTCGGCTAAACCACTATTTTTACGTGTTGCTACTGAGACATCTGAACGATCAGGCCAGCCTGCGCTTAAAGTACCGACAGAACGGATGTTGCCATCACGTGCTGAGATGTAAATTAACTTAGCATTTGGTTCAATCGTGACATCTGCGCGTCCAGCTTGTAAGGCTAAAAGACCCACAGCGCCATCATCGTAATATTGCAATTCGCTTGGTGGTAATTTGTTTGCTTCTAACTCTTCATTCCAGCGCAGCAATATTCTTTCTTGATTTGTACCCGCACCCACAATAATTTTTAGGCCGGAAATGTCTTTAGGTTCTTTGATGGACTGGATAGGGCTATTGTTTTTGACATAAAAGCCATGTAGGCCTTCGCGATAGGTTGAGAAATCAAACTTTTGTTTGCGTTCTTCTGTGACACCGATATTGGCTAATACTGCATCATATTTTCCACTCGAAAGGCCAAGAGACCAATCAATCCAAGCAATCGGTTTTAAATCTAACTCTAAACCTAAGCTTTCGGCGATTGCAGATGCCAAATCAGGATCAAAGCCAATTGGAGTGTTTGCATCAGAAGCATAGAAGGTTAAAGGTGGATCTGTTGGAGCAACAGCAACCGTTAGTTTACCCGGATTAACGAAACGGAAATCTTTTGGAAGCATTGCGATAGCGGATTCATTTTTCTGAACATGAATGCGATCAGGTTGTTCAGGCGAAATGTCATAAACTTCATTAGCACTAACCATCTGCCCACTGAGAGGGAATGCAATTAAAAAAGAAACTAATATTTTTTTAAGATTGTTCATAGAGTTTATACCTTGTTTATTAATACCAATAAGATGAGTTACTGTAATCCTGGTGGATTGATTAAAGATTGTTCGATCGCTTCAGACTCTAAAGCCCAGCTACTTAAAATCTCTTGGTATAAACCTGATTCGATATAGTCATTGATTAAGTTAGCAATAGGTTTGGTTAAATCGGAGCCTTTAGGAAAAGCGACGCCAATTTCAGCAGTTAATGGCCAGCCGCCATTGACTGTTCCAACATGTTTAGTTTTTCCGCTGACAGTTGCTAAATATGATTGGAGTGCATTGACGCTAAAGATTACATCTGCGCGATTACTGGCAATTGCAAGGGTTTGTAAAACTTTATCGTCATAATATTGAACTTGAACAGGCGGTAATCCTGCTTCAATATTTTGACGATCCCATTCCAAAAGAATGAGTTCTTGATTGGTGCCTGAATCTGTAATTACACGTAAACCTGCAATGTCTTTTGGTTCAGTGATTGATTTAATCGGGCTATCTTTGGCAACATAAATACCTAAGTCATCTTTACGGTAAGTTGCGAAATCAAATTTTTTCTTGCGATCTTCAGTCACAGTAACATTTGAGATCACGGCATCAAATTTACCGCTTGCTAAACCAAGTGGCCAATCTGCCCAAGCAACGCTGACGAGTTCCAACTTTTTACCTAATGAATCAGCGAGAGCCAATGCTAAATCAACATCAAATCCTATGATTGTTTTGCTGTCAGAAGCATAATCATGTAAAGGTAATGTGGAAGCAGTACTGATGCCAATTGTTAAATATCCATCTTTCACAAAACGAGCATTTTTAACTTCATTTGCGCGTGTTTGGTCAAATTGAGATCTTGCTCTATTGAGCTGTTCAGGACTATGATCGATTTTTTTAATGTCCGCAAAGCTTGTAGAAGAAAAAGCGAGTAGGGCACCAAGTAGGCCTGTAATAATTTGTTTAGAGTATTTCATTATTTATTGTCCTTAATTATTTGAATGTATTGCTTACAAGACTTTTGAGAGAAAATCGCGTGTTCTTGGATGTTTAGGTTCATTGAAGATAATGTCTGGTTGACCTTTTTCGATGATGCGACCATCTTCCATGAATACAACTGTGTCAGAAACTTCACGTGCGAAACCGATTTCATGTGTGACAACTACAAGTGTTGAGCCGGAGCGCGCTAATTCTTTAATCACATCTAAAACTTCACCCACTAATTCAGGATCCAATGCTGATGTTGGTTCATCGAATAATATGACTTTTGGCTTCAAGGCTAATGCTCTTGCAATAGCGACACGTTGTTGTTGGCCACCTGAAAGTTGGCGAGGATAACTGTGTGCTTTATCCAATAAACCTACACGTGTTAATAATTCAAAGGCATTATTGACGGCATCTTCGTATTTCACACCTTTCACATGAATGGGCGCTTCAATAATATTTTCTAAAACTGTCATATGAGGGAATAAGTTAAAATTTTGGAAAACCATTGCGATGTCAGCGCGCTGTTTGAGGATGTTTTTCTCTTTTAATTCGTATAGCGTTGTACCTTCTTTTCGATAACCAATGAGATGTTTATCTACAGTAATAAATCCACCATCGACTCTTTCAAGATGATTAATTGTGCGCAGCAATGTTGATTTGCCAGATCCTGAAGGACCTAATATTGTCGTGACGCTACCTGCTGGAATATATAGACTAATATTATCTAGAACTTTATGGCTGCTAAAATACTTAGAAATATTATCAATATGGATATTGGCACCAAGATTTTTTAATGGCTGATTTGTTTTGTTTGTATTAACAATTTTATTGATTTGAAATTTTTGTTGTAGCTCTGCCAAAGAAGGTTTGCTAGAAAAGCGTTGAAAAAATTCATTGATCTGTTTTTGAAAAGGCAATGGTGTTGGGTTGCGAACGGCGCCACGAGCATAATAACGTTCAATATAATATTGGGCGATTGATAGCACTGTCATAATGACTAAGTACCAAGCTGTGGCAACCATCAATAGAGGAATAACTTCTAAATTTCTGCGGTAAATAACTTGTACTGTGTAAAAAAGTTCAGGCAATGCCAATACATAAACCATAGAAGTTCCTTTTGCTAATCCTATGATTTCATTGAAACCTGTTGGCAATATTGATCTCATTGCTTGTGGTAAAACAATACGGAATGATTGACGCTTTTTCGGAAGACCCAAAGCAGCTGCGGCTTCATGCTGACCGTGATCAACAGATAAGATTCCACCACGTACTATTTCTGCAAAAAATGCTGATTGATTTAATGTTAATCCAATGATTGCTGCGGCAAAAGGTGTAATTAATGTCACCATTGGATAGTCAATAATAGGGTTCCCAGTGAATGGATTAGTGACTGTGATGCTTTCATACAAATACCCAATGTTATTTAAGATTAATAATAAAACAATGAGTGGGATTGATCTGAGTAACCATATGTATGACCATGAAAATCCTGATAATAATGGGGATTTTGAAACTCTTGCTAAAGCTAATAATGTGCCTAATACAGAACCAAAAATGGTACCTAAGATCGTTAGGAGTATTGTACGACCTAAGCCTGCTAAAACAGGTGCTGAGAAGAACCATTCGCTAAAAATGCCCCAACCCCATTTAGGATTGGTGAATACTGAATAGAAAATTAATGCGACCAGAATTCCTGCAAATATAGTGCACATAGTACGCATAGGATAACGCGCAGGCACAATTTTGTATGTGTCATAGTTATTTGATGGTTGAAGAGCGGGATTGAGTGTATCTGCTTCTAATTCACGTAAGATCGACATACATTTTCCTTATAGCTTAGCCATTTTTAGTGCTGACAAAAAGAGTAGAGAAAAATCTATTCATAATTGCTCTTGACTTAAATCATACCAAACATATATGATATATAAGTTATGCTTTATATTAAAGCACACCTTTTGAGAAAATAAAATCAAATCCCATAACTTTATTAAAAATAAAAAGATTTAATCTTATTTGATAAAGATTAAATAAAAATTAACTTTTTGATATATAAAGCATTAAATGCTTTTTTATAGAGATTTAGGAGTGATTCATCGTGAAAAGATGAAGTTTTAGATATCTAAAAACATATTCATTGCTGTTATAAATGATGTGGTTGGTAGATTAACAGTACTCTAAATACGAGTTTTTATTTTAGAAAATAGCAAAAGCTAACTCGCCAAAAATATATAAAGTAGAAGCAATATAAAAATTTCAATGTTGGTTTTATTAACATAAATTGACATTTATTTTCTATGTAATTACCATTATCACGTTTAAGACAATACTAATTTATTATAAAAGTAAGGATGCTTATGAAATTATTATCAACATTAATGTTATGTACGGCCATGTTTGGTATTGCCAGCGCACAAGAATCGATATTAAGTAGTCATATTTTAGACATTTCACAAGGCTTGCCTGCTGAGAATGTCGTAATAGTTTTAGAAAAAAAGAGTGGTGAAACGTGGAATGAACTAGAAAAAGCAACCACAAATCAAGATGGTAGAGTTAATTTTCATACAATTAAAACAAACAATGCTGACAGTTTGGGTGTATATCGTTTGAATTTTTATACACAAGACTATTTTAAAAAACAAAAACTCAAAACTTTCTATCCTGAAGTGAATGTTACATTTGAAATTAATGACGAAACTTCTCATTACCATGTGCCAATTACATTATCGCCATATGGCTATTCGACTTATCGAGGAAGTTAATATCGTTTTATGAATATAGATGCTGGCCGATTGCCAGCATTTTTTATACTAAAAATAACGTGATTAAATAATTAAAAAATACAGCGATGAAATCTTGCAATGAGGTTAATTTATGGTGTTTTTGAGTAGGGAAATCGTAATGCATTAATCGAATTTTAGTCTTGATAAGTTTTCTTTTATTTAATGATTTATGAAATTATCATAAAATTGACGCATAATTACCGCATTTCAGTTTTGAGAAAGTTTTGATGAAGAAAACAGTTTTATTAGTCGAAGATGATGTTGCACTTAGAGATATGTTGAAATTACTATTGGATGCCAGTGGTTTTAATGTAATAGAAGCACATGATTATCATTCAGCAATTGCTTTGATTTCAGAACAAAAATTTCATATTGCGCTGTTAGATTGGATGATTCCTGGGGGTTCAGGTATTCAAATTATTAAACGATTACGTAAAGATGAAATGCTCAAGAAAATTCCAATTATCATGCTGACAGCAAAAACAGCTGAGGATGATCAAGTGGAAGGTTTTGATTCAGGCGCTGATGACTATATTACCAAGCCATTTTCCAACAAAGAGCTTTTAGTCAGAATTAAAGCATTGCTTCGTAGAGTTTATCCTGAAGATAAACCAAAATTACAGGTCAATAATTTAGCGATTGATTTAGAAGCACATCGTGTATTTATTGATGATGAAAAAATCGATTTAGGCCCGACAGAATACAAATTATTGTGTTTTTTGATGCAAAGAGTAGAACGTGTATTTAGTCGCGATCAGCTCATAGATCATATTTGGGGCAATGATGTGTATATTGACGATCGAACGATCGATGTTCACATTGGTCGATTACGTAAACAGTTAGAAAGTAAAGGTGCTCACCGTATGATTCAAACCGTTCGCGGTGCTGGTTATCGGTTATCTTCACAACCTAAAGATTAAGGCTGAGTATGTTAAAGGAGACTTTTCTAAGACGATTTTTAATAGAAATAATCGTCGTTTTAGTTATTTTCGTAATATTAGGCTTATTAATTCAGAATGTAATTTTATGCTTATTTATAGGTGCAGCAATTTTGGTTGGCTGGCACTTATACAATTTGTTTAAATTATCACGTTGGATTTGGCAACAGAATGTTTTATATCCACCGAATAGCTTTGGTAGCTGGGAAATTATTTATTATGGTCTACATAAGCACCAGCAACGTTTGCGTCAGCGACAAAACGAGCTAGCGACAATCATTCGATTATTTAGACATGGTGTTGAATCATCACCAGATGCTTTGATTATTGTGGATGATATTGGCAATATTCAGTGGTGTAATCAGCAAGTAAAGCATCAATTAGGCATTCGTTGGCCAGATGATAAAGGGCAAAATATCATTAACTTAGTCAGGAATCCTGAGTTTGCTGAATATCTTCAGAAGGAAAATTTCAAAGATCCTTTAATTGTCAAAATACATCAGCGTTATTACATGGAGTTTCGTGTATTGCCTTATGAACAAAACAGGCACATCGTCGTAGCACGAAATGTAGATGAAATTTATCTTGCAGAACAACAACGAAAAGACTTTTTTACACATGCCAGTCATGAACTTCGTACACCTTTAACTGTCGTTAAAGGTTATGTTGAAATGTTTCAAGATGAGCTAATACCAATGGATAATTGCCAAGACGCATTGTATAAAGTTGAATCTCAGATTAATCGCATGGAATCGTTGATCAGTCAAATATTACTCCTAAGTAAGATTGAAAATATGTCCTCACATTCACCGATTGTTGAAATCGATATTTCCTCATTATTAGAAGCATTGATTCAGGATTTACGAAAGGTGCATGCAGATTATGTCATTGAAGCGAATATTGAAAAATCCTTGATGATTAAAGGATATGAAGATCAAATTTATAGCGTTATGAGTAATTTGGTGAGTAATGCGATTAAACATAATCCTTCAGGCACAAAAGTTGTGATCACATGGGAAAAAGTTCCTAAAGGTGCATATTTTAGTGTTCGAGATAATGGAGAAGGCATTGAAAGTAGACACTTAAATCGTTTAACTGAACGTTTTTATCAAGTAGACAGCTCTCATACGTATCAAAAAAACAGTTCAGGCTTGGGTTTGGCGATTGTTAAGCATGCACTTCGCAATCATGGTGATACGCAATTGCGGATTGATAGTACACCGAAAGTCGGCTCAATTTTTTCATTTGTCATCCCAAATCACTTTGTTGTGAAAAAAGATTAAATTATTATTTTTTTGTCATCTTACTGTCATATAAATTTTTTAGAATAATCACAGTTAATTAAATACTACTTTATTATTTTAAGGGGTTGTCATGAGAAAATTAGGTTGGACGGTTGCTTTAACTGCAGTAGCATCATTTGGTGTTGCTAATGCTGACGTAAATATTACAGGCGCAGGCGCTTCTTTCCCAGCACCAGTTTATGCAAAATGGGCTGATACATACAACAAAGAAACTGGCGTAAAAGTAAACTATCAAGCAATCGGTTCATCAGGTGGTATTAAACAAATCAATGCTAAAACTGTTGATTTTGGTGCGAGTGATGCTCCATTAGAAGATGCACAATTAGAAAAAGATAGTTTGATACAATTTCCAACGGTTATCGGCGGTGTTGTAATGGCTGTAAACGTTAAAGGTATTAAATCAAATGAATTAGTATTAGATGGTCCAACATTGGGTGATATTTACTTAGGTAAAATCAAAAACTGGAACGATGCAGCAATCGCTAAGTTAAACCCAAATGTAGAATTACCAAATCAACAAATTAACGTTGTTCGTCGCGCTGACGGTTCTGGTACTACTTTCGTATTTACAAGCTACTTGAGCAAAGTAAATTCAGATTGGAACAAAGAAGTTGGTAAAAGCACAACTGTTAAATGGCCTGTAGGTGTTGGTGGTAAGGGTAATGATGGTGTTGCAGCATTTGTTCAACGTTTACCAGGTTCAATTGGTTATGTTGAATATGCTTATGCAAAACAAAATAACTTGGCGTACACAAAACTACACACTGCAGACGGCGAAGTTGTTTCTCCATCAGCTGAAAACTTCAGTGCAGCAACTGTAAATGCTAATTGGAGCGAAACATTTGCGCAAGATTTGACTAACCAACCTGGTCCAAATGCATGGCCAATCACTTCTACTACATTTATCTTGTTACAAAAAGTTCAACAAGATGCCGCTAAAGCTAAAGAAGTGTTAAAATTCTTCGATTGGGCATATGCGAATGGTAATGACGAAGCATTAGCGTTGGATTACTCAGTATTACCAGCGAGTGTTGTAGAACAAATCAAAAAAGCATGGGCTTCAGAATTGAAAGATGCAAATGGAAACGCTTTATAATTTGAAATAGGAAGTAGTCGCAACTTATGGCTAATATAAAAAATAGTATGAGATCCCCTTCGAAAGTAGGGGATCTAATTTTTGATACTGTCGTTCGGTTATCTGGGATTTTTGTCCTTTTATTACTGAGCGGCATTATTATTTCGTTAATTATTGCTTCATGGCCAAGCATTAAAGAATTTGGATTACCATTTTTATGGGATAAAAACTGGGATCCACCTATGGATGAATACGGTGCATTGGTTCCTATTTATGGAACAATCGTAACATCTGTTATTGCTTTGGTTATTGCAGTTCCTGTAAGTTTTGGAATTGCTTTTTTCTTAACCGAATTATCACCAATGTGGCTAAGAAGACCACTTGGTATTGCAATTGAATTATTGGCAGCGATTCCTAGTATCGTATTTGGTATGTGGGGATTGTTTGTATTTGCACCGATTTTTGCAGAATACTTCCAGATGCCTTTGAATGATGTTTTGGCAAGTGTTCCAATCGTTAATATATTCTTTACAGGCCCTGCATTTGGTATTGGTTTATTGGCCGCAGGATTTATTCTAGCGATTATGATTATTCCTTACATCACTTCTGTGATGCGCGATGTTTTTGAGCAAACGCCTACATTGATGAAAGAAGCCGCTTATGGAATTGGTTGTACTACTTGGGAGTGTATCCGTTATATCGTTTTACCTTACACAAAAAATGGTGTAATTGGTGGAATTATGCTGGGTTTGGGCCGTGCACTGGGCGAAACAATGGCCGTAACATTTATCATTGGTAACACTTATCAATTGGATAGTTTGTCATTATTTATGCCGGGCAACAGTATCACCTCAGCTTTAGCAAATGAATTTGCTGAAGCAGAACAAGGTTTGCACTCAGCAGCATTGATGGAGTTAGGATTAATTTTATTTGTGATTACATTCATCGTTTTGACAATTTCAAAATTGATGTTGTATCGCTTGGCTAGAAAAGAGGGGAATCGCTAATGAGAGATGCTGAAATGGCGACGCGTCTACAAGCGAGAAGACGTTTTAAAAATAGATTAGCAATTGTTATTTCAATGATTGCTGTTATTTTTGGTTTAATTTGGTTAACGTGGATTTTATATTCAACAGTGACTAAAGGTATCGGCGGAATGTCATGGGATGTATTTACGCAAATGACACCCCCACCAAATACGCCGGGCGGTGGTTTAGCAAATGCGATGATGGGAAGTTTACTATTGATTGTTGTTGCAACATTTATTGGTACACCATTGGGTATTTTGTCAGGTATTTATTTAGCTGAATATGGCCGTAATAACTGGTTGGCTGGAATAATCCGCTTTATCAATGATGTCTTGTTGTCAGCACCTTCGATTATTATCGGTTTATTTGTTTATATGATAATGATTGTGCCGATGGGGCATTTCTCTGGCTGGGCAGGTATTGTTGCATTAGCATTGATTCAGCTACCGATCATTGTGAGAACAACTGAAAATATGTTGTTATTAGTGCCTAATAATTTGCGTGAAGCAGCTTATGCGCTCGGCACACCAAGATGGCGCATGATTTTAAGAATCACTTTAAAAGCATCTGTGTCAGGTATTGTGACAGGTGTATTACTTGCCGTTGCACGCATTGCAGGTGAAACAGCGCCATTATTGTTCACAGCATTATCAAATCAATTCTGGAGTACAGATCTAAATGCTCCAATAGCTAACTTACCAGTCACGATCTTCAAGTTCGCGATGAGCCCATTCACAGAGTGGCAAGAATTAGCATGGACAGGGGTTCTCCTAATTACATTATTTGTTCTTTTCTTAAATATTTTGGCTCGTGTATTATTCAGCCAGAAAAAAGGGTAAACCACGATGGAAACAAACATCAAAAATAAAGTTGAAGTTAGAAATTTAAACTTTTATTATCAAAAATTTCATGCATTGAAAGACATCTCTATTGATATTAAAGAGAATTCAGTGACCGCGTTTATCGGGCCATCGGGTTGTGGTAAATCAACGTTATTACGTACATTTAATAAAATGTACTCTTTGTATCCTGAGCAACGTGCTGAAGGCGAAATCCTATTAAATGGTCAAAATATTTTGACAGATAAGCGTGATGTTTCTTTATTGCGTGCGCAAGTTGGAATGGTTTTCCAAAAACCAACGCCATTCCCAATGTCAATTTATGACAATATTGCTTTTGGTATTAAACAATTTGAAAAATTATCTCGTGTTGAGATGGATGAGCGTGTTGAATGGGCTTTAACAAAAGCAGCATTATGGAACGAAGTGAAAGACAAGATTCATCAAAGTGGTAACAGTCTTTCTGGTGGTCAGCAACAACGTTTATGTATCGCTCGTGGTATCGCAATTAAGCCTGAAGTATTACTATTGGATGAACCATGTTCAGCTTTAGACCCTATTTCTACAGGGCGTATTGAAGAGTTAATTACTGAATTAAAAGATAGTTACACAGTAGTAATTGTGACGCATAATATGCAACAAGCGGCGCGATGCTCTGACTATACTGCATTTATGTATTTAGGCGAGTTAATTGAATACGGTAATACGGATGATATATTCACATCGCCAGTGAAAAAACAAACTGAAGATTACATCACTGGTCGTTATGGTTAAGGGGAAGAGAAATGGATTATTTAGGTAAACACATTTCAGGACAATACGATGCGGATTTAGCATTTATCCGTAAAGAAGTTATGAAAATGGGTGGCTTAGTTGAAAAACAGTTCAGCGATGCCATTAGCACAGTATTAAAGCATGATGTAGAGTTGGCTAAATCAGTCATTCGTAATGATGAAGAAGTTAATCGCTTGGAAGTAGAAATCGATGAAGCTTGTGTGAAAATCATTGCAAAGCGTCAGCCAACAGCGAGTGATTTACGTTTAATTATGGTAATCATTAAAGTGATTTCTGAATTAGAGCGTATTGGTGATTCTGCGCGCTCTATCTGCCAAATTGTTAAACAAGATTTTACAGAAGAGCAACAAAGCTTATTGAGATCTTTAGATGCCATGGGTAACAATGTTGTTAGAATGTTGAAAGATGTTTTAGACGCATTTACTCGCATGGATATGGATATGGCATTACAAATTTATCAAGAAGATAAACGTATCGGCCAAAATTATGAAATGTTGATTCGTCAAATGATGACATTCATGATGGAAGATCCAAGATCCATTCCAAATATTTTAATTGCGTTGAGTTGTGCAAGAGCAATTATGCGTGTTAGTTCACGTTGTCAAAATATTAGTGAATTAGTTTTCTATTTTGTAAAAGGTCAAGATTTTCGTCATGTTGGTGACGATGTTATTGATACGTTATTAGTAGAAAGAAATCAAAAAGCTTGATATATACTAAATATTAGTAAAAAATATATTATATAAAATATTAATTTAATTGATTATTATCAGTACTGCTTTTCAACATTGGGCTTAAACTAAGCCCAATGGTCCTAGATAAATACTATTAACAAGGGGGAAAAGATGGGTTGGTTTACTATGCCAGTATTATATAGCTTATTAGGTGTTGGTTTCATTATTGGAATGGCAGCTTGGTTTACGTGGTTCTTCATTTCTAA
>CANRJX010000050.1 GCA_947631095.1 uncultured Wohlfahrtiimonas sp. | reverse complement strand
TTATGAAATTGTTTTGTTAATGACACAGAAAGCATGCGCGATAAAGTTGGTGGAATACCGATCGAAATATGCCCTGATAAACTACCTTGAACTAATTCTTCGTAAATGTGGCCGACAAGTGTTAGAATTTCGCGGCTATATTGTAATAGTATATGTCCTGAGTCTGTGAGTGAAACGCCACGACCATTTCTAATCAATAAACTTTTGCCTAAAGTTGTTTCTAACTTTCTGATTTGCCTGCTTAAAATTGGTTGGGCAACGTCTAAATGATTTGCAGCTTTAGTAAAGCTGCCAAACTCTGCTACATGAATAAAATAACGTAATTGTTTCAAATCAATTGGCAGGTTTTTCATTACAAATTTTCCCTATATCTCGATATATATGATCAACAAAATGAGTTATGCATTTTCGTACTAACTCATAGAACTTATATCACATTTCTTCCACTATTTAATTTTTATAAGATGATGTTTGTAAAAAATTTTTATATCCATAAGCGGTGTGAGGGATAAATAATGGCAGAAAAAATCGCAGTTCCAGTAAGTTTAGTAAGAGGTGGTACATCCAAAGGTGTATTTATAAATGCTGCAGATTTGCCTGAGGATATTACTTTACGAGATCAATATTTGTTAGCAATTATGGGTTCACCAGATCCCAGACAAATTGATGGTTTAGGTGGTGCACATTCATTAACTAGCAAAGCGGGCATTATTTCAAAATCCACTAATGACGACAGCGAAATTACCTTTCTCTTTGCACAGTTGCAACCAAATAGTGATCTTGTGGATACAGAGCCAAATTGTGGAAATATGTTGGCAGCTGTTGTACCTTTTGCGCTTGAAACAAAAATGATAGAGCCAAAAGGTGATGTAACAACGGTACGTGTTTTAACACAAAACACAGGCATGCTGAGTGATATCACTGTTGAAACACCTAATGGGGAGGTGAGATATGATGGCGATGCTAGGATTGATGGCGTACCAGGCACAGCTTCACCAATTTACATTAAATTTTTAGACATCGCAGGCTCATTGTGCGGTTCATTATTACCTACAGGATCGATCAAAGATACATTCACATTATCAAATGGTAAAACTGTTGAAGTGACATGTATTGACAATGGTATGCCAATGGTACTGATGACTGCTGAAAATTTTGGTGTCACAGGTTATGAATCTGTCGCAGATTACAATGCTAATACAGAATTAAAAGTAATCATCAATCAATTGAGATTAGAAGCCGCTGAAAAAATGGGGCTTGGCGATGTTAGTCAAAAAAATTATCCGAAAATGTGTTTGTTAGCGCCAGCCATTAATGGCGGAGCCGTTCACACACGTTGCTACATTCCGCATGTTTGTCATGATGCGATTGGTGTATTGGCCGCAGTCACAGTGGCAACAGCATGTGAATACCCAGGAAGTGTTGCTTATCCTTTAGCGAAACGTGAAAAAGGAAATCCAGTTTTATCAATTGAGCACCCTACGGGTGAGTTTAGTGTTTCTTTAGATATTGAAGAAGAGGAAGGCGCATTTGTGGTTAAGGGTGCATCTTTATTAAGAACAGCAAGATTATTGATGAGTGGTGATGCGTATGTTTCGCCTCGTAAGGTCAATGGTTAAATAATTAGGAAGTATGAAGGAGATATCAATGAGTTTAGTTATAGATTGTCATGGTCATTACACAACAGCACCTGCAGCGCTAGCAAAATGGAGAGAGCAACAAATCGCTTCAATCAAAGATCCATCTTTGAAGCCAAGAGTTGAAGATTTAATCATCACTGACGATGAAATTCGAGAAACAATTGATAATAACCAATTACGTTTGATGAAAGAGCGTGGTATTGATTTAACGATTTTCTCACCACGAGCAAGCTTTATGGCTCATCATATTGGTGATTTTGAAGTCTCATCAACATGGGCAGCAATTTGTAATGAGTTATGTTTCCGTGTTTCACAATTATATCCTGATCACTTTGTCCCCTCAGCAATGTTGCCACAATCACCAGGTGTGCCAATCGAAACATGTATTCCTGAGTTGGAAAAATGTGTGAATGAATATGACATCGTTGCAGTAAACCTAAACCCAGATCCATCAGGCGGCCATTGGACTTCACCACCATTAACAGATAAATATTGGTATCCAATTTATGAAAAATTGGTCGAACATAACTTACCAGCAATGATCCATGTTAGTACAAGCTGTAATGCATGTTTCCACACAACAGGTGCTCATTACATCAATGGTGATACAACGGCATTCATGCAATTAATCGAAGGCGATTTGTTTAAAGATTTCCCTGATTTAAAATTCATCATTCCGCATGGCGGTGGTGCAGCGCCATATCATTGGGGACGTTATAGAGGTTTGGCACAAGCATTGAATAAACCAGAGTTAACTGATCATTTAATGAATAACGTATTCTTTGATACCTGTGTTTATCACCAAGATGGCATCGATTTATTATTGAAAGTTGTGGATAACAAAAATATTTTATTCGCATCAGAAATGATCGGTGCAGTTCGTGGTGTGGATCCATTAACAGGTCATAACTTTGATGATACTAAACGTTATATCGAAGCTGCAAAAATAGATGTAGCAGAAAAACACGCGTTGTATGAAGGCAATATCCGTAAAGTATTCCCTCGTTTAGACAGAAGATTAAAAGAAAAACAGTTGTAATAAGGAGTTTATCGTGAGTCAAAGATTAAATAATTTGGGCGTTGTTCATACAGATATCGTTCGTGCAGATGCAGCAGTTGTTGCTGAGTTATCAAAATTTGGTGTTGCAACGATTCATGAAGCAATGGGGCGCGTTGGCTTGATGCAACCTTATATGCGTCCCGTTTATAACGGTGCAAAAATGTGTGGTACAGCTATTACTGTGTTGTTGCAACCAGGTGATAATTGGATGATGCATGTTGCTGCTGAACAAATCAAAGAAGGTGATGTTGTGGTTGCTGCTTGTACAACAGAGTGTGTGGACGGTTTCTTTGGTGACTTATTGGCAACTTCTTTTCAAGCACGTGGCGCCAAGGGTTTGATTATCGATGGTGGTGTGCGTGATGTTGCTGATCTAGAAGAAATGCAGTTTCCAGTATTCAGTAAAGCGATCTATGCAAAAGGTACCGTTAAAGCAACTTTGGGTTCGGTGAATGTCCCAGTTGTTTGTGCAGGTGCTGCAGTGAATCCTGGTGATGTTGTTATTGCTGACGTTGATGGCGTTGTAGTAGTGCCTAAAGAAGTGGCTGCACAAGTGGCTGAATTAGCAAAGCAACGAGAAGAAAATGAAGGTAGCAAACGTAAACAATTCGCTGAAGGCGTTTTAGGTTTGGATTTGTACAAAATGCGTGAAGGCTTGGAAAAAGCTGGCCTTAAATATTTACCATAATTAAAAATTCTTCAGGAGATTGTATGTTTGAAATGACACCAGGATGGTTACCATTTTACCCAACACCATCTAAACCAAAATTTGTATTGCCAAAAGGTGCAGTGGATGCACATTGTCATGTATTTGGACCACATTCAGAGTTTCCCTATGCACCAGAACGTAAATATACGCCATGTGATGCATCTAAAGCTCAATTGTTTGCATTAAGAGATTATTTAGGCTTTCAACGTAATGTGATTGTGCAAGCAACATGTCATGGTTCTGATAATCGTGCTTTGGTGGATGCATTGGAGTCGGCTAATGGATTAGCGCGTGGTGTTGCAACTGTTAAATCGACAATCACTGAAGAAGAAATTCAAAAAATGCACGATGCAGGCGTTCGTGGCGTGCGTTTTAATTTTGTTAAACGTTTGGTGGATGAGACTCCGCCAGAAGAATTACAAAAAGTTGTAGAAAAAATTAAACCATTTGGTTGGCACATTGTTATCTATTTTGAAGCTGAAGATCTACCAAGATTATGGGATTTTTTCACAAGCATTGATACAACAGTTGTGGTGGATCATATGGGGCGTCCTGATGTGACCAAATCAGCTGATGGAGAAGAGTTTGCATTGTTTGTGAAGTTGATGGCTGAAAATCCAAATTTCTGGTGTAAAGTTTCGTGTCCTGAACGCTTAAGTAAAACTGGTCCAAAAGCCTTAAATGGTGAGCAACATGCTTATCAAGACGTTGTGCCATTTGCTAAGAAGATTGTTGAGTTGTTCCCGGATAGAGTACTATTTGGTACAGACTGGCCACATCCAAATTTGAAAGATCATATGCCAGATGATGGCTTATTGGTGGATTATATTCCACAAATTGCACCAACAGCAGAACTTCAAGAGCAGTTGTTGGTCAAAAATCCAATGCGTTTGTATTGGCCTGAAGAGTTATAGACTAAGGAAGGAGATACTATGGATCACAAACCGTATAAAGATATACCAGGGACTGTTATTTTTGATGCTGAGCAATCTCGTAAAGGTTATCACGTTAACCAATTTTGCATGTCATTAATGAAGGCTGAAAATCGCGAAAGATTTAAAGCGGATGAGCGTGCTTATTTAGATGAATGGCCAATGACTGAAGAGCAAAAAGAAGCGATTATGGCTCGTGATTTAAATCGTTGTTTAGCATTGGGTGGAAACATTTATTTCTTAGCTAAAATTGGTGGTGTGGATGGTAAATCCTTCCAACAATTGGCAAGTACTATGACAGGTATGACTGAGCAAGAATATAGAGAAATGATGGTGAAGGGTGGCAGAAGCCCAGAAGGCAACCGTTATATAGGAGAGAAAAAAGATGGCTAAGATTACGTCAAGTGTTTATACATCTCACGTGCCAGCAGTTGGTGGTGCCATTGATAATAAACTAACGCAAGATTCGTATTGGAAGCCAGTATTCGATGGTTATGAATTCTCTAAAGATTGGATCAAAGAGAACATGCCTGATGTTGTTTTCTTAGTATATAACGATCATGCTAACGCATTTAGTTTAAGCTTGATTCCAACATTTGTGATTGGAACAGCTGATAAATTTGAAATTGCTGATGAAGGTTGGGGCAAGCGTCCTGTACCTGAAGTAGAAGGGCATCCTGAATTGGCGTATCACATTGCCTCATCTTTGATTAACAGTGGCTTTGATATGACGATTGCCAATGAATTGCCAGTGGATCATGGTTTGACGGTACCAATGTCATTAATGTTTGGCGATGAACTAGAAAAATGGCCGTGTAAAGTGATCCCTTTGCATGTGAATGTTGTTCAATATCCAACGCCATCAGGCGAACGTTGTTTCGCTTTAGGTAAAGCAATCCGCGAAGCCGTTGAATCATATGGCGAAGATTTGAATGTACAAATCTGGGGCACAGGTGGTATGAGCCATCAGTTACAAGGTCCTCGCGCGGGCTTGATCAATAGAGAATGGGACAATCAGTTTTTAGATAAATTGATTGCTGATCCTGCTGAATTAGCAAAAACTCCGCACGTAGAATATGTGCGTGAAGCGGGTTCTGAAGGCATTGAGTTAATTATGTGGTTAATCGCTCGTGGTGCTATGAATTTAGAAAAAACACCTGAAGTTACACATCGTTTTTATCATGTTCCTGCATCAAACTGTGCGGTGGGGCATCTAATTTTAGAAGAAAATGAAAATTCATAGGAGATTTTAAGTGAGCAAAGTAAGAGTTGCATTAGTAGGCACTGGCGCTTTTGGTATTAAGCACTTAGATGCTTTGAAAAATATTGAAGGTGCTGAAGTAACATATTTGGTTAGCCGTGAAGCAGATAATGTTAAAGCTGTTGCTGAAAAATATGGCGTTGCAAATTACTCAACGAATTTTGAGGAAATGTTAGCATCTGATCAAGTTGATGCTGTGATTTTGTGTACACCTACACAAATGCATGCCGCACAAACATTACAGTGTTTAAAAGCAGGTAAACATGTACAAGTTGAAATTCCATTGGCAGATAGCTGGAAAGATGCGGATGAAGTTTTAGAAGCACAAAAAGCTTCTGGCTTAGTGGCTATGGTTGGTCATACTCGCCGATATAATCCAAGTCATCAATGGATTAAAAAGAGAATTGATGCAGGCGAGTTGAATATTCAACAAATGGATGTTCAAACGTATTTCTTCAGACGTTCAAATATTAATGCTTTAGGTCAACCACGTACTTGGACAGATCATTTGCTATGGCATCATGCTGCGCATACTGTGGATCTTTTCCAATATCAAACGGGTTCTAAAGTTGTTAAGGCAAATGCAGTTCAAGGCCCGATTCATCCTGAATTAGGTATTGCTATGGATATGTCTATCCAATTGCAAGCTGAAAATGGTGCAATTTGTACTTTATCGTTATCATTCAACAATGATGGTCCATTAGGAACTTTCTTCCGTTACATTTGTGATAATGGTACATATATCGCGAGATATGATGACTTGGTGAATGGCAAAGAAGAAGCGATCGATGTGAGTAAAGTTGATGTATCAATGAACGGTATCGAATTGCAAGATCGTGAGTTTATTGCAGCCATTCAAGAAGGGAGAGAAGCGCGTTCAAGCGTTGCTAACGTGATTGAATGTTACCGTGTTTTGGCTGACTTGGAAAAACAATTAGCATAAAATTTTGGATGCCATAAAGGCCAATGATGTGTCATCATTGGCCTTATTTGGGTCTGAACACCAACAAATTAATCGGAGGATGATGAGATGAAATATACAGGTTTTGAATTGCAATTTATTGGTGGTGAATGGAAAAAAGGTTCAGCACAAGGTGAGATTCCAGTGATTAATCCTTATACGCAAGAAACTATTTTTTCTGTCTCAACAGCATCACAAGCAGATGTCGATGCATCTTATGATGCCGCAACCAATGCTCAAGAGGCATGGGCAAAAACTTTGCCACAAGAGAAAGCAGCAATTTTAAAGAAAGTGATCGAAGTGATCGATACACGTTATGCTGAAGTTCATGAGTGGTTAGTGACAGAAGCGGGTAGTACAGCGTTAAAAGCACACATTGAAATTGGTAGTGCAAAAAATATTATTGAAGAATCAATTTCTTTGATTAAACGTGCAACAGGTTTAATCCTTCCTTCAACGATTGAAGGGCAAGAAAGTAGAGCATATCGTTTACCTTTAGGTGTTATTACAGTAATTAGTCCATGGAATTTCCCATTCCATTTGAGCATGAGATCTGTTGCACCTGCAATTGCTTTAGGTAATGCTGTATTGTTGAAACCTTCGAGTGATACGCCGGTTACAGGTGGTTTATTATTGGCTAAATTGTTTGAAGAAGCTGGTTTGCCAAAAGGTATTTTAAGCGTCGTTGTGGGTCGTGGTTCTGAAATTGGTGACTATGTTGTAACGCATGCAGCAACATCATTTGTATCATTTACAGGTTCTACACCAATTGGTCATCGAATTGGTCAGTTATCAATGGCTAGCCCATTGAAACACGTTGCTTTGGAGTTGGGCGGTAATGCTCCAATTGTTGTATTAAAAGATGCTGATGTTGATTTAGCAGTTAAAGCCACTGTGTTTGGTCGCTTTTTGCATCAAGGTCAAATTTGCATGAGTACGAATAGGGCGATCGTTGATGAATCTATTTATGATGAATATGTAGAAAAATTGTTAGCGCACGTGAAAACATTGAAAGTGGGTAATCCTGCGAATGAAGATACAGCGATTGGTCCATTGGTCAATGATAAGCAAGTGGCTGAGACAAAAGGTAAGATCGAGTTGGCACAAAAAGAAGGTGCAACATTGGCTTATGCGGGTGGTATTGAAGGGAATGTTGTCGCGCCTCATGTATTTATCAATGTTGATCCTAATTCTGCGATTGCTAAAGAAGAAAGTTTTGCGCCATTATTGCCAATCATTAAAGCGAAAGATGAAGATGAAGCTGCTTACTTGGCTAATTTAAGTGAGTTTGGTTTATCAAGCGCAGTTTTTACAAAAGATTTTGATAGAGGCTTTGAATTTGCAAAACGTATTCGTGTTGGTATGACTCATATTAATGATATCTCTGTAGATGATCAAACCAATGCACCATTTGGCGGCGAGAAAAATTCAGGCTTGGGGCGTTTTAATGGTGAGTGGGTATTGGATGAATTTACACGTATGCAATGGATTACAATTCAAAGAACACCAAGACCTTATCCTTTTTAATTAAGCGAAGGATTCAAAGATAATTATTATGAATTAAGTTAGAATAATTTAATTCATAATAACATTTGATTTTTTAGCAAATATTAAAAATAATGTCTAAAGCTTGTGTTCTATATCAGGAGATATCGTATGAAAAAGTTAGCAAAATATAGTGCAATTTTGGCAATCACAGCGATGTTATTTGGTTGTGCGAGTATGACAAAAAAGCAAGAGAATATGGCGATTGGTGCTGCCGTTGGTGGTGTTGCTGGTAATCTAATTGGTGATGATACTGGTGCAACATTAGGCGGAGCTGCATTGGGTGGATTAATCGGTAGCCAAATTTAATCTGAGATAGTAGAAATGAAAAACCACCGAAAGGTGGTTTTTATATATTTCATCATTGAAAATTTATTATGCTTTTTTAGGCGCGGTTCCTTCAGCATTACCTAAGATTGCATCAATTTGTATTAAGGCATCTTTAGGGTTAGATGAAACGCCAATCACTCTTCGTGCAGGCGTGCCTTCAGGGAAGAAATTTTTATAAATTTCATCTACAGCAGCCATATCTTCAATATTTTTAACAAAAATATTAACTTTTACAGTGTCAGCCAGAGTATGATTCACGCTTTCCACAATCGCTTTAAGATTCTTTAAGCACTGTTCTGTTTGAGCTTTGATCCCACCTGAAACTATTTGATTGGTTTTAGGGTCAATCGGCAATTGAGCAGAAGTATTATTATAGTGAGAAAAAGCAACGATCTGTGTTGAAAAAGGGCAGATGTATGCATTCGGTGTATTATTTGCTTCGATCACAATACCATGACGATCTTCTACTTCTTGCGGTGGCGTACCATCACCATGAGAAACAACGGCTTCAACTTGCACTAATGATCCCATCGATAATGCTTCAACAGCTGCGATGGTTCTTGTAGGTACATATGCAACCGCGCGAGCAATGCTCGAGTCAGGGAAGAAAGTGCTGTATACATCATTCACAGCAGCAATATTATTGAGATCAGTCAGGAATACATTTACTTTAACAATGTCATCAAAAGGTACATCAATGCTTTCTAATATTGCTTTAATGTTTTTTAGACACTGTGCGGTTTGTTCTTTGATCCCACCAGAAACTAATTTACCTGATTTAGGGTCAATGGGTAATTGAGCAGAAAGATTATTGTAATGAGAGAAAGCAACAGTTTGAGTTGATAAATGGTGAATAGGTGCATTGATTGTATTGTTTGTTAATTTAATCAAATCACCTGCTTGTGGTGCATTTGGAATAGAGCCAACTCCATTAGAAACGAGTGCTTCTACTTGCACTAATGCATTCATAGGCAACGCTTTAACGGCAACAACTGTTTTTGTAGGTAAATATGTTGTAAAAAATGAACGATAGATTTCACCCACAGCTTCAATATCTTTAATATTTGTGACAAATACCGTAATTCTAACGATGTCTGTCATTGAGTGATCGATGCTTTTTAGGATTGCTTTAATGTTTTTAAAGCATTGTGTTGCTTGAGCTTTTACGCAACCATCAACGATGTTACCAGTGACTGGATCAATCGGTAATTGTGCTGAAAGATTATTGTAATGTGAGAAAGCAACAGTTTGTGAATGAAGATCACTTTTTGGTGCATTGTCTGTATTTCTAGCAAGTACTGCATTGTATCCACTCATTTTATTGTTCCTTTAATCAGGCGGTAAAGAGCTGATACTAATCTGTGTGATGAAAAAGTGTCAATCGAAGTTATGCCATTACTAAACTTTAATTGAATAGCGATTTTTTGCTTTAATATTCTTAATAATTAACCCAATAAAAAAGCCAGAATTTTATTCTGGCTCTCTATTATTTCTTAATTTTCCAATTTATGGTTTAGGTAAAATAAAGTTGTTAGTTAAATCGATGCCTGCTTTACCTGGAGCCAAGATATTGTTTGGATCTAGCGCTTGTTTAAGTGCTTGTTCTACTTGTCTCTTAACTGGGCCGTAAGATTGTGCAACGCGTTCTTGGAAGTGTGTATTGACACGGTAAACAGCGTAGCCTTCTTTTTCGAACTCATCCAATAATTCATTGAAACAAGCATCTGCACGAGCCATTTCTTCAGGATCTGCACGGTTATAAAGAACATCGATAACGTGATGCATATCGCGCCAGCCAACAATGAATTCACCTACATAGTCTAAGCCATATTTATTTAAAATCTTCTTAGCCAATGATTTTTGTTTATCACATTCTGATCCACGGGCTTGGCTGACAGGTGCAAACCACATTGAACCACCGCCACCACGCCAGTTGTATAGACCAAATTCTTGTAAGTTTGGAACCCCTGACATTAATTGTGCTCGGTATTTGAATGGTTGTGTATCACCTGCTTCTTTGGCAGTGATTAATTTACCTTTGCCTAATTTGGCCAATGCAGCTTTAACAATAGCAAAGTTAACATCAACTTGTTCTTGTGTACCATATAACGCAGCATATACGTTCCAAGCACCTAATTTTTTATCTTTTTGAATTTGTTTCAAGATTGCATCAGGAGTCGCGCCTGGCTCATTTGTGTAATCGCTACGACGAGTATCACATGTTGAAGCTTCCCATAGAAGACCAGCAATAACCACAGAGTTAGGGATAACTTGTGCAATGCGCAGAGGGCGAATAAATTCAACAATTTCAGAAATATCATCTTCACTTTCGAATTGGATTTCTAAAGGCATAAATACAGGTGGTTTAGGCATCAACCAGAATCCCATTTTAGTACAAATACCATAGTTAGATTGCGTGAACATACCATCTAAAGTTGGGCCGTATCCCCATTTGAATACTTGCCACGCTTTATCACCTTTTACTCCGCCCATGCCCGTACGATAGATTTCACCGTTTGCTAAAACGATTTCCATACCACATTGCATCAAAAAGTGTTCGCCATATGGCGTATAACCAACACCACGATCCATTGTATTCCCTAAAGGACCTGCAATTGCTGAAGGTGCAGAAAATGACAACATTAAAGGAATATTATTTTCCTCTAAATAGTCGTATAGCTGCTGATAAGTAACGCCAGGCTCTACTAATGCTGTACATAATTCTGCATCTACATGCAAAATTTTGTTCATTTTTTTAAGATCAAGAATGATTTGACCGCGCTCTACAGGAGCTGCTGATCCATAACCAAAGTTACGACCTGTAGAAATTGTCCAGATTGGAATCTTATATTCATTACAAATTTTTAAGATGCTTTGAATTTGCTCAACTGTCGTTGCTGTGACTGCTGCAGAAGGCGCATGTTCAGCTGAATCAACTGACATCATGACTTTTTCATAAGGGCGGAGATATTCAGGTTTGGTTAATACATTCTCTTCACCCATTAATTTAACCAATTTTTGAATTGCTTCTGCAAAAACTTCTTGTGTTATGCCTTGTGGTAACACTTGATTTTGTGTTGTTGTCATATTAGTCCCCATTAGCTTTCAATTAAAAATGAAACATAACGTTTATTGAATGCCATTGTATTTGTGGTTAATGCGTTGATTGCCTTGCTGTTATTACCAACTAAGCCTGTACCTAAGTTTTTAGCATTATCAGTAGATGAGATGGCATGATCTTCTAGCCAAATTACACGAGCATCAGCAGAGCGTGCTAAATCTGTAATCAATACAGCACTTGCATCATCAACAAGGCCGAAAATACGTTGATTCTTTCCTTGCTTTAAGATGTTTTGGTATTGTTGTATAAACTGCGTTGAAGTTGAACCAACCAACGTTGATTCAATGGAAATATCCTTCACTAATTTTGCGCCTGTTAAGAAAGACTGACCAACATTATCGTTGGCAATAATGAGATGAATCTTACTGCTATTGGTTGCCAAAGCTGATGCCCAAATAGGTGTTGCTAATGCTAAAGCACTCGCAGAACCTAGTGCAACAATGCCTTTTAGGACATTTCTTCTAGAATTATTCATACTTTAGCCCTTATTTATAACGTTCACTAACAGGGGTTTCTCTTGGTTTAGAGTTTTCGATGTATTTAGCTGTTTCTAAAAGTGTGGCCTCATCGATATGTGAGTATGGAAATGCAGGCATAGCTCTAAAACCATCGCGCGCAATATAAGTAATGAATGTCGCTGGTAATTTACGCCCCATTAAATCTGGGCCCGTTCCAACTTCGTGACACAATGCACAGATGGTTTGATAAGTTTCTTTGCCTTTTTGGTATTCTTCACTATGTGCAGTGCTTAATAATAAGCCTCCTGCAAATGCACCAATCACAGCGGTACGCAATGAAATATTAAACATTAGATGTTCCCTTTTAGAATCAATCATAATTATTTATTAATAAATAATTAGTGGTTGTAGTTTGTTAGTAGCGAGATAACATTGTGTGATTGCAATAAACCAACGATATATCTAACTAATCGAAGCTGATCCCTCTTTTTCTTTTTGTTCAGTACCGATTAAATACATGAACACAAAAAATATTATCCAAGAAAAATTTAAATAAGCTATTACATAAATGGAATATCTGATATTTGTAATTTTTATTATTTATATAATTTATATTGTTGTTTATATAGTTAATGATTTAATATTTATGGGATAATTGTTGGTTTTTTATGTGTCGCAATAAAAATATGATTAACGCTTTTTGTTATAACAAATTTGAAAAAACTGATAAAAATTGTCTAAGTTCAATGCTGAATGGTTAAAAAAATGATCTTTTTGCATCAGCATAATGAGTCGCTAGATTTGATTCTAACTGATTTTTCTCTACACTTATTTCATCTACAGATGAGTTACTTTCAAGTAATAAACACATAATTTAAGTCATAAAAAATGGCAATTTATTACAAAAATAAAATTGCCATTATAAAGATTGCTTCAATCGTTTTTATGAAGATAACTATTTAACTAGTTTGTGGTGTAGTAGCTTTAACCTCGGGATTAATATCTTTAAGAACAATCCATAATATAGCAGCACCAATGATATCGAAGAATGCTAGAGCGATAAAAAATGGTCCCCAACCAATTACAACGACAAATGCAC
>CANRJX010000049.1 GCA_947631095.1 uncultured Wohlfahrtiimonas sp. | reverse complement strand
AAGGAAGCAGCACACGTATTAGGTTTGCGTGCAGAGGGTCTACTGGTGTAGGTCATCTCCATTTTAGGCAGGAAAAAGGAGTACTACCTATGGCAACTCAAGCCTTGGCGCGTAAATGGCGTCCAAAGAACTTTCACGAAGTTATCGGGCAGAAGCATGTTGTCACAGCCTTAACAAATGGATTAGATAATAATCGTCTTCATCATGCATTTTTACTAACAGGCACAAGAGGTGTTGGTAAGACTACGCTCGCACGTATACTAGCAAAATCATTAAATTGTGAGCAGGGCATTAGCTCTCATCCTTGCGGTGTTTGTGGTATTTGTCAGGAAGTTGATCAGGGTCGATTTGTTGATTTAATTGAAATTGATGCTGCATCAAGAACTAAAGTGGAAGATACACGAGAAATTTTAGACAATGTTCAATATGCACCTACTCGTGGTCGCTATAAAGTTTACTTGATTGATGAAGTGCATATGCTGTCAAACAGCAGCTTTAATGCCTTATTAAAAACGTTAGAAGAGCCGCCTGAGCACGTTAAGTTTATTCTAGCTACAACAGATCCACAAAAATTACCTGTTACAGTATTGTCGCGTTGTTTGCGTTTTCATCTGAAAAAAATACCTGCTAATGATATTAAAGATCATTTGTCTGTAATCATGAATGCTGAAAACATAAGTTATGCTGATAAAGCATTGGAGTTGATTGCTAAATCTGGTGCCGGCAGTATGCGCGATAGTTTGTCCTTATTAGATCAAGCGATTGCTTACACAAATGGCGATTTACAGTTTGAACCCATTCAAACAATGTTGGGATTGATTGATGAACAGTATTCTTTAAATGTACTGAAAGCATTAGCAAAATTGGATCAAACAGAATTATTAGCTGTTTCAAAAAATATTATTGCATCAGGGGCGGATCCATTTGCATTACTAGAAGCGTTAATTGAAGCCTTTCATCAACTGACTTTGTTGCAAATTGATAAGAGTTTTATTGATTTAGATGATCTTCATCAGGAAGAATGGTTGGCGTTGTCTGAAGAAATGACGGCTGAAGATTTACAACTTTATTATCAAATTGCATTGCATGGTAGAAAAGATTTAGAAATTCATCCAGAGCCTTTGATCGGTCTCGAAATGACATTGTTGAGAATGTTGTTGTTTACACCGAATGGTGAAACAGTTGTTCAAAAGTCAACAAGAGCTAAATTTTCGCAGAATCACGAAAAAACAGCTTCTCCTCAAGCGCAAAATGTTTCCTCCTTATCAACATTGTTAGATCAAGTGAAAACTGAGCCAGCAAAAGCTGCTCGTGTTACTGAAATACCTATAGTTAAAGAGGAAGTGGTTGTTGAGCAAAAAACAGTCATAGAAACTGGTTTGAATGATTTTGATGTTCCGCCATGGATTGATGAAGAAAATCATGCATCTATTGAGCAAGTTGAGCATGTTATTTCGCAGCCAAAGATCAGTATTAATAACAATGAAGAATGGTTAGAAGTGGTTAGAAACTTAGAGATTGTTGGCTTGACTCAAGGGATTGTTAGAAATTTAGTATTTGAATCATTTCAAAATGGCATGTTGACATTAAAGCGCTCTGAGTTAGATCATGCATTTAACATTCCTGATGCAGAAAAAAATATTTCTGAAGCCGTGAGTCGTGCCTTACAACAAAATGTGCGTTGCGTTATATCTGCAACACGAAATGAAATAGTGGAAGATGATTTTAATCATCGAGCTGAAAAAGAGTTACAGGCAAAAAAAGAAATAGCTTTAGAAAAAATTAAACAAGAACCTATTGTACAGTTATTAGTAGAAGAATGTGGTGCTACTGTAATCGATTCATCACTTATTTTGAGAGATGAATAGTGTATAATGCAATTTTTAGATATTAAGGAAACAATATTATGATGAAAGGCGGAATCGCTGGGATGATGAAAAAAGCCCAGAAAATGCAAGAAGATATGATGAAAGCTCAAGAAGCTTTGGCTGATATCAACGTTATTGGCGAATCTGGTGCAGGCTTAGTAAAAATTGAAATGTCTTGTCGCCACGTTGTTCGCAAAATTAGTATTGATGATTCTTTGTTATCAGATGATAAAGAAATGTTAGAAGATTTAATTGGCGCAGCATTTAATGATGCGTTATCTAAAGTTGAATCAACATCACAAGAAAGAATGAAATCCGTCACAGGTGGATTCGAATTACCTGCTGGAATGAAATTACCAGGATTTTAATGAATACCTCGCTTTATCCAAAAGCATTGAAAAACCTGGTAGATTCCTTAAAAATTCTGCCAGGTATTGGTCAAAAAACAGCGCTAAGAATGGCGCTTTATTTGTTAGAGCGTAATCCAGCGGGCGCACAAAAATTAAGTGTAGCCATTGAGAGTGCTATTAGTGACATTCAAAAATGCTCGCAATGTAGAAATTTAACTGACGAAGAAATTTGTCTCATTTGTAGTGATCCAACTCGAGATGAGTCTTTGTTGTGCATTGTTGAAAATCCAGCAGATGTTTTTGCATTGTCTCAATCTGTTGAATACAAGGGATTATATTTTGTATTAATGGGGAATGTATCTCCGTTGGATGGTATTGGGCCTGAAGATGTTGGATTAGATCTTTTAGAAGAGCGACTATCAAAAGGCATTATTAAAGAGTTAATTTTAGCAACCAATCCGACGGTAGAAGGCGAAGCAACAGCATTTTATATTGATGAAATTGCTAAACCATATAATGTACAAGTGACACGAATCGCTCATGGTGTTCCTATGGGTGGAGAGCTTGAATACTTAGATAGCAATACACTTTCACATGCCTTTAGAGCAAGGCAGAGATTTTAGGATGCGAATATGAGTACAATTTTTACTAAGATTATTCAGAAAGAAATTCCAGCTGACATTGTTTATGAAGATAATGATGTCTTAGCGTTCCGTGATATTAGCCCACAAGCACCTCATCACATTTTAGTTATTCCTAAAAAAGAAATAGCAACTGTGAATGATATTGAAGAGGCTGATGCGGCATTGGTTGGAAAATTATTTTTAACAGCTAAGAAAATTGCAAAAGATTTAGGTTTTGACGAAAAAGGTTATCGTCTAGTGATGAATTGCAATGAAGATGGTGGCCAAACTGTTAACCATATTCACATGCACATATTAGCAGGTCGTCAGTTGAGCTGGCCTCCAGGCTAAGGAATAGGTTTAATTATGAATTTAAAAGATTATATTTTTAGTATCCCAGACTATCCTATTCAAGGCGTGATTTTTAGAGATATTTCACCGTTGTTAGGCGATGGCCCTGCTTATAAATATGCCACTGATAAAATTGTAGAATTTGCAAAAGCAAATGGCGTGCAAAAAATTGTTGGCCCTGAAGCTCGTGGGTTTATTGTTGGTTGTCCTGTTGCTTATGCATTAAATATCGGATTTGCGCCCGCACGCAAGAAGGGCAAATTACCGAGAGAAACAGAATCAGTTGAATATTCATTAGAATATGGCACTGCATTGATTGAATTGCATAAAGATGCTATTCAGCCAGGCGATAAAGTATTAATTTGTGATGATCTATTAGCAACAGGCGGGACAATTGCAGCGACGATCGCTCTGGTTGAAAAGTTAGGTGGCGAAGTTGTCGGTTGTGCATTCTTAGTTGAATTAACTGAGTTAAAAGGCCGAGATAAAATTAAAGATTATAATATTTTGGCGTTAATGGATTTCTAGTTTTATTTCTATTTATCTAAAGATAAATAGATAATTGATGCATTTACTATTGATTGATGATGGGTTTCCCTTTGAAGAAAATAAATCAGCACAAAAAGATCTACATTGCACTTATCTTGGGATTGATTCAAATGCCAGTTATGGCCAAATCACCATCATCAGGATTTTTAGGGGCTTGTCGTATTAGCCCATTAGCTGAATATGTACAGCCAGCTTCTGATGGCGTTATGGATTCAGAAACAGTTTACTTATCAGGCAAATATGCTGATAGTGACGAAAATTATTCTCATATCAATGAAGATATTGTTGCGTATTTTAACAATGCAAGAATAGATGCTGATCATTTAACATTAGATCGAAAAGCGAATGTTTTATCAGGTAAGAATCAAAGTATACGCTATGCATCTGACTCAGCTGTTATTGAGTCTGATAGTTTCACATCATATTTAAATAAGAAGGAATATGAGGGTGAGAATGTTACTTATTATATGCATCAAATCGAGGCACAAGGCAAAGCACGATACGCCATTAATCGACAGAATGAAAAAACTTCAGACTTTGAAGAAGTGACATATTCAACTTGTCCTGTGGGTACGGAAGTATGGCAATTGTCTGCTAGTGAGTTACATTTAGATGAAGAGAGTGGGCGAGGTATTGCAAGACACGCAAAATTATCTTTATTTGGAATGCCTGTTTTATATTCTCCATATTTTTCATTTCCGATTGATGACAGACGACAAACAGGCTTTTTATTCCCGACAATTTCTATGGATGAGTCAGGGGGATTATCTGTAAGGGCGCCTTATTACTTAAATATCGCACCTAATTTTGATATGACATTAATTCCCGGATTTTATACTAAAAGAGGATTAATTTTAGGTGCAGAAGCACGTTATCTAAATACTTGGCAAAATTCGGTATTGCGTTTTGAATTTTTGCCTGATGATCGTGTATATAGAAAACAAAAAGATCATAAAGATTCAACGCGTTGGTCTGTTTATTTCGAGCAGCAATTGAATTTAATGCCTAGACTGAATGGTCGAATTTTATATCAAAGAGTTTCTGATGATCAATATGCTGAGGATATTCAAGATGCAGTCGGCTTACTCACCAAGACAAACTTAGAGCGAGTGGCAGAATTAACTTATTCTGATACAAATTGGCAGTCAACCTTAAGATTTCAACATTTCCAGATTTTAGATCGAGACATTATTCCGGATGACCCATACGCGAGGATGCCACAGTTGCTATTTAATGGTAACTGGATGACTGAGAGTGGTGTCTATTACGGAATTCAAGCTGAGGCTGTTAATTTTACGACAAATGTTTCATATAGAAATCCTAATCGACCAAAATCAGCGATCAGAACAGATATTATTCCTTTTGTAGGGTTTAGAGCAGAAAATTCTTGGGGGTTCTTTGAGCCGAGATTGGCTTATCGCTTTACCAATTATGATTTAAAATATCAAACTTTTAATGGCATAGATCGTGGTAATCAACCGTCTAGTCTACACAGAAATTTACCAATTTTTAGTGTTGATACTGGTGTTGTTTTGGAACGTAATACAGATTTCTCTCATTTGTTTGGTGGCGGAGATTTTATTCAAACATTAGAGCCAAGATTATTTTATTTGTATGTGCCGTATCGCAGTCAATCTAATATCCCAATTTTTGATACTGGTTCTGTAACGCCAAGTTTTGACAGCCTTTTCGCAACGAATCAGTTTACGGGCGCTGATCGTCAAAGCAATGCAAATCAAGTCACAATGGCTTTAACAACTAGATTTATCAATGAAGATACTGGTGTTGAGCATTTTAGATTCTCAGCAGGGCAAATTTATTATATTGATGATCCAAGGATTACTTTATCAAAAGATTTAGCGACAAGAAGTGAGTGTTATCAAACTTATGCGGGTGCTTGGGATGTGGAAAATCAGTGCCGTCGTAATCGTAGTTCAGAATGGTTTGTAGAAAGTAATATTTTATTGACTGAGGATTTTTCAGGTCGAATGACGTGGCAGTGGTCACCTGATGCTAAAAAAACAACGCGTTTAGCATATGATATTAGATATCAGCCAGAAGAAAGAAAAGTGATTAATATTGGGCAGCGATATTCTAGAGATCGAAATTATAGTAATGATTACATTACTCATCAATTAGATATTTCATCTTATTGGGAATTGACAAGTAATTGGGCTGTGGTTGGTCGCTATAACTATTCGTTGCAAGAAAATCGTTTGAATGATTCATTTGTTGGATTTGAATATAGCGATTGTTGTGTCGCAACTCGTGTGGCTGCAAGATATTATAGAAATAATCTATTTGATCCTAAAAAAGATTGGAAATTATATCTACAATTTGAATTGAAAGGTTTGGGGAACTTTGGGCCTGATACAGACAATCTTTGGAGTGAATCCATTAATGGTTATCGTACAAATAGCTTTGGTAATAGAAGATGATAAGCATTTATGATTAATTAATAAAAAGCCAAGCATTTTAGCTTGGCTTTTTAGTATGTAACAGACTAAGGCAATTGCTTAATTATCTTTCGATAATTGCACCACCTAAACAAATATCATTATGATAAAAAACGATAGATTGTCCAGGCGTTACGGCTCTTTGTGGATTCACAAATTCTACATGAATTCTACCATCTTCTAGAAAAGTGATAGAGCATGCTTCATCTTTTTGACGATAACGAATTTTTGCAGACAACCCAGTATTGATATTATCTAAATCAATATTAGTATTGATCCAATGAATGTCTCGCGCTGTTAAAGATTGTTTGTACAAAGCATCATGCTCGCCTTGTACAACAATTAATTGATTGTTCTCAATATCTTTTTCAGCCACGAACCAAGGCTCACCTGTTGAGCTTTTCATGCCACCAATGTGCAGACCTTTACGTTGGCCAATAGTATAGAAAGATAAGCCTTGGTGTTCACCAATTTTTTGACCATCAATGGTGCACATATCTCCAGGTTTTGAAGCAATGTATTGTCCAATAAACTCATTAAAGTCACGCTCGCCGATAAAACAGATCCCTGTAGAATCTTTTTTATCGTAAGTGATTAATTTATGCTTTAGAGCGAGCTCACGCACTTCAGGTTTCTGTAGCTCTCCCACAGGGAATAAAGCATTTTTAATTTGTGATTGACTGAGTAGATGTAAGAAATAGCTTTGATCTTTATTGTCATCTAAGCCTTTGAGCAAATAAGTTTGTCCATCTTTACGGGCTGTGCGAGCGTAATGGCCTGTTGCAATGTAGTCAGCACCCATTTCATTCGCATAATCTAAAAATGCTTTAAACTTAATTTCTTTGTTACATAAAACATCAGGATTGGGTGTTAAGCCCATTTTGAGTGTTTCTAAAAAATAAGAAAATACGCGATCTTTATAATTTTCAACAAAATTGACCTTATGAAGTGGAATGCCTAAAGTATCACAAACCTTTTGTGCATCTTTAACATCTTCATCAGCAGAGCAATAGCCTGTTTCAAAATTATCTTCCCAGTTTTTCATGAAAACGCCATGTACATCGGCGCCTTGTTCTTTTAACAAAAGAGCGGCGACTGATGAATCAACTCCACCAGACATGCCAACAATCACTCTTTTATTTCTAATATCTTCCATAATTTTCTCTAAAATCTATTCGCCACTGTCAGTATTATCTTGTCCATTTGAATTAGAAGTACCACGCATTCTCTCAAACGGAACATAGGTTGGGTTTCCATCTTTATCTTTTGAGAAAGATACTTGGCATTGACCAATGAACCAATCATACTTGGTTAATTGTTTTAAGCTGTATCCTGCATAAGCACATTTCATATTGTTATAAAGAGGTTTAATACAAAGCAGTGTGATGATTGCGAATATTAAAACTTCGAAAAGAAAAAAGTTTCTTTTTTTATGCCAAATAAAAAAGAATACAGGTATTTCTTTATGTTTTGCGTAGGCAATAAATGCACCAATTACGATCAATAAACCGATCACTTGAAATAATAAAAAGAAGTACAAGATAGTTCCTTATGGAATTAACAAATAATTGCTGACAATTTTACCATTATTTGATCTAAAATGAGAGTGCTCAATAATATTTATCATAGGATTTGACATGTTAACAATAGAACAAATGAATACACATACTCGCGATACATTAGTAGGTAATTTAGGAATCGAGTTCATTGTAAGTGATGATGGCTATGTTGAAGCAACAATGCCAGTAGATGAAAGAACCATCCAATCTTATGGCTATTTGCATGGAGGTGCAACGATTGCTTTGGCTGAAACTGTTGCAGGAGTGGGAACATTCAGTTTGGTTTTACCTGAACAAAGCTGTGTTGGTATGCAGATTAGTGCAAGCCATTTATCATCAGCTAAAACTGGTGAAATGGTGATTGCAAAAGGAACAATTATCCATCGAGGCAGAAGTACGCACGTTTGGGATGTGAATGTTTATTCGATGACAGATGATCGTTTGATCTCTACGATTCGTGTAACAAATGCAGTCATTAAGAATCGTAATCCTGCTGTATTTTCATCATAATAATGATAAAAAAATAAGCCCTTGAAAAAGAGGCTTATTTTTTATGTGCTATTTATATTTCTTCGTTAATAGATGTTTCTTCTGTTGATTTTGGCAAGATTAAATTTAATACAATTGCTAAGACAGCTGCTAAACCAACACCTGCAAATGGGAAGCTGCCGATATTAATCGTATAACCGCCAACGCCTGTAATTAAAGTTGCACTAATGATCACTAAATTACGAGGGATCATAATGTCGACTTTTGCATCAATCAATGTCTTTAAGCCAATGCTTGCAATCGTTCCGAATAACAAGATCATGATGCCACCCATGACAGGCAATGGGATGGAATTTAAAAATGCATTAAATTTACCCATAAATGCCATTAAAATCGCAAAAATAGCAGCGTAAGTCATAATTTTAGGGTTATCATTTTTTGTGATCATCACTGCGCCAGTCACTTCGCCATAAGTTGTAACAGGAGGACCGCCAATTAAGCCTGCAACACAAACACCTAAGCCATCGCCCGCTAATGTTTTATCTAAGCCAGGATCTTTTGTAAAATCTTTACCTGTGACTTTGCTGATCGCCATGATTCCGCCGATGTGCTCAATTGCTGGTGCAATTGCTACGGGTAGCATAAACAGTGCTGCTAGCCAGTTGATTTCAGGTTTATGAAATTCTGGTAAAGCAAACCAAGGTGCATTCACTAGATTTTCTAAATGTAAAACTGTTTGGCCATTGTTTAAATATGCTGATAAGCCTGTAAAATCAGATAAAAATGCTAATAAATAGCCAGCAAAAATACCGCCTAAAATAGGAATTAATCTGAATAAGCCTTTGCCGAAAATAGTGATTAAAACAGTCACAGCAAATGTGGCGATCGATAAGCTAATGGCCATCGTATCATTCATTATTGCTTGGCCACCGCTGATGCCCATTGCCATTTGTGTTGCTGTTACTGCAACTGATAAACCAATCACAATGATGACAGGGCCAATAACAACAGGTGGAATTAATGTATTGACCAAACCAATACCGCGCCAACGAATAATGAACGCAAAAATAAAATACATGAAGCCTGCAGCAAAAAGCCCAAACATTGTTGAACCCATTCCCCAAGTTTGAATTGAGAAAATAATTGGGGCGATAAATGCAAATGATGATCCGAGAAAAATTGGTACTTTACGCTTGGTTACGATTTGAAAGAGCAAAGTGCCGATCCCTGCACCTAAAAGAGCCATTGAAGGATTTAAGCCGGTTAATAAAGGTACTAAAACCATTGCACCAAAGGCAACAAATAAGATTTGTACACCAGAAATTACATCTTTAATGGGATGCACAATACACGCTCCTGTGAGATTGAATGATGATAAAAAGCGTGCAAAAGTATAGCATTAAAACCATCTTTAATGACTAATTAAAAGGCAGTTGTTTTGCGTAAACAAGCACTAATTTATTAGAAACTGATAGTGTTATACTGTTTGGCTTGTATGATGCTAGGAAATTAATAAATGTTAATGCTTTCGCATAAAAAAATAATGATTATAGCTTTAGCGGTTTCTCAACTGCTGTTAATCCCTATCATTTTATGGTTGGTTGGATGGCAATGGTCATTAAAAATCAATTATGGGGAATTGGATAAATTTCTGTTTTTTATCACTGAAACAGGCAGTGCATTATTCTATGCTCTAATCACAAGTATAGTATTCATCTTGATTTTACTGTCATTAGTAAGAAATATGTCTTGGACATTTGTTGTTTTTACAGCTTTTATATTATTAATGGCTTCACAAGTTGTTAAATCCAGTTTGAAATCTTTTTATCAAGAACCAAGGCCTTATACTTCCTACTTAGTTGAACATGGGGTTAATTTAGGCGATTTTTATAAAGAAAAACGTTCGGTACGTAAATCCATCATTAAAAAAACAATTAAAGATAATCCAGATATGCCTCAATATCTAAAGAAACATTGGTCTAAAGAAACAGGTTATTCATTTCCGTCAGGCCATACAGCTTTTGCCATCTGTTGGATGATGATTGTTGTATTGATTTTGCCCATGAATAGGAAAAGGGATTGGATTGTTTTCTCCATAACAGTCATTTGGGCGGGATTGATGATGATTAGTCGAATAAGATTTGGGATGCATTACCCGATAGATGTATTTGTGAGTACAATTTATGTGCCGATGATATGTTTGCTCTATGCAAAGTTGTGCCAAAGTGAAAAATTGAACGTTTGTTTCCAGTTTGTGGAATCATTGCCTAACAAATTATTAAAATTAATTAAGAGGAAATAAAATGTTGTTATTTTTATTATCACCTGCAAAAAAACTGGATGAAAAGCGTGAAGCGCCATATACAGGAGAAAAATCGCCATATTTTTTGGATCAAAGCCTTGAGTTAATCGAAATATTGAATAAGCTTTCGCCTGCTGATCTAGAGTCTTTAATGAAAATTTCGGATAATTTAGCCTTATTAAATGCTGAGCGTTTCAGTAATTTTTCAGTACCATTTACGCATGAAAATGCTAAAGAAGCACTGTTCTTATTTAATGGTGATGCCTATGAAGCATTGAATGCTTATGATTTATCTAAGGTTGAGATCGATTATTTACAAAAGCATTTGATTATGTTGTCAGGTTTATATGGCGCAATTCATCCATTGGATTTAATTGCACCTTATCGTTTAGAAATGGGCACACCATTAAAAAATGGGCGTGGCAAAAATTTGTATGAGTTTTGGGGCTCTAAAGTTACAGATTATTTAAATACTGTGATTCAAAAAAATGGTATTACAACTGTTATCAATTTGGCTTCTAATGAATACTCTTCAGTTGTACAGTTTAGTCAGCTATCTGTACCTGTGATTACACCTATTTTTAAAGATTTAAAAAATGGGCAATATAAAACCATTAGTTTTAATGCTAAAAAAGCGCGTGGTGCAATGGTTCGTTATGCGGCTGAAAATAATTTATCTGATGTGAAAGCACTAGAAAGATTTAATGAAAATGATTATGCTTTCAAAGGAGTCAACCCACAACAAACATCAGAATGGCTATTTTATAAGGACTAATAATGAGTATAGAAAGTAACAGCTACGATATTTATCCACCAAGAGGTTCATTGGATTTATTGTCACAGGTGGAAAGCGACTTATTAAGACAAAGCGTTGATGGTGAACTCTATCAATTATTTAGAAATTGCTTGTTAGCTGTTTTAAATACAGGCAGCCAAACGGATGATGCCAATAAGCTTTTTCAACAATATAAAGATTTTGAAGCTAAAGTAGGGCGAACAGAGCGTGGTATAAAATTAGAACTCATTAATCCGCCACAATCTGTATTTGTGGATGGTGAATTAACGCGTTTGATTCGTAAAAATCTTTTCTCGGTGTTGCGAGATATTTTGTATATGCGTGAAGTTGTTTCGACATATGATCAAAAACGTTTTTTTAAATATGGTCGTCAACAGATCACGACAGATTTAATTTTTATGACGCTGCGTAATGCCAAAGCACTACAACCAGCACAAGACCAAAATGTTGTGGTTTGTTGGGGTGGTCATTCAATCAATGAAATTGAGTACCAATATGCAAGAGAAGTTGGGCATGAATTAGGCTTACGCCGTTTTGATATTTGTACAGGATGTGGTCCGGGGGCTATGGAAGCACCAATGCGTGGCGCTGCTGTTGGTCACACTCAGCAAGGGCATGAGGCTAATCGTTATATTGGTATTACAGAGCCATCAATCATTGCGGCTGAGCCTCCTAATCCATTGGTGAATGAGTTAATCATCATGCCAGATATTGAAAAACGCATTGAAGCATTCATCCGTTTAGGGCATGGTTTAATTATATTTCCGGGGGGTGTTGGAACAGCGGAAGAGTTTTTGTATATTCTTAGTATCCTAATGATGGAAGAGAATAAAGAGCAGGTATTGCCTATTATTTTGACAGGACCTAAAGAGAGTGAAAGTTATTTCAAAACTTTGGATCATTTCATAGCAATGAGTTTGGGTGCCGAAGCTCAAAAACATTATGAGATCATTATTGATGATCCTGTATTAGTGGCACAGAAAATGAAACAAGCGATGCCATTGGTAAGAACAAGCCGTAAACAGAGTGGAGATGCTTATTGTTTTAATTGGTCATTGAGCATTTCTGAAGAGTTGCAAAAAACATTTAAGCCAACACATGAAAACATGTCGAATTTAAATCTTTATAAAGATCAGCCAAAAGAAAAATTAGCTGCTGCTTTGAGGCAAGCATTTTCAGGTATTGTAGCGGGTAATATTAAAGAATCTGGTGTTCAAGCGATTAAAGAACATGGGCCTTTTGTGCTACATGGTGATTCTGAGTTAATGGTATTGGTCGATAATTTATTGAATGATTTTGTAGAACAAGGTCGGATGAAATTACCAGGTGCTGCCTATCAGCCATGTTATAGAGTTGAGAAATAATCAAAAATCCCAGCGAATCGTTGGGATTTTTTTTGATTGTATTCAATAAATATTAGAAAAAATTAGTGAATCAATAGCCATTCAATGATTATATAAAAATATTAATTATTATTGATAAATATAAGATTTTACAAGTTTAGCTTTGCTATAAATAGAACATCTTTATAAAGACAAGAGGTATGCAATGAAAAAATTTGTAATTGCCGCAACGGGATTATCTATGAATTATATGCCCGAATATGTTGCACAAGAGATGGGTTTTTTTGAAGAAGTCGGCTTGGCAGTTGAATCTTATGTTCCCACACCTTGGACAAAATGTTTAACCGATGTGAATGAAGGAAAAGCTCATGTTGTCGTGGGCGGTATCTGGGTGCCTTTGGTGTATATGGACCGCATTCAAAATTATTATTCATTTGCAAAAATTGCTTCAAGATGCCCTTTAGTCATCGTTTCAAGAGAAAAGCAGCCTTCTGATTTCAGTTGGAAAGCGATGGAAAATAAGCGTGTACTTGTATCAGGTGGCGATGGAGCTAGTCATTATTTATCTGTGGCTGGCTGTGCTAAAGAAGGTGGAGCGCAAATCAATAAAATACGTTTTATCCATGATTTTTCAACAAGTATGATCATTGATATGTTTTTAGGCGGATTTGGCGATTTTATTGTGCTGCAACCAGATATGGCGAATAAGTTTATCGCAGATGGTGCTGCATATCCTTATTGTGATTTAGCGTTAAAGGGTGGGGTCATTCCATGGAGTGTTTATTATGGTTTAGAGTCTTTGTTTGGTGATGAAGATAATTTGGCAGGTAAATTTGCATTAGGCCTTCAAAAAGGTACGACCTGGTTATTAGAGAATGGTGGTGCAGGGTGTGAAGCGATTATTCGAAAAAATTGGCCTCATGTCAATTTAGAAGCAGGCATTCAGACGATTGATCAGTTTTGTCGAGAAGGTATGTGGACACCATCCGTTGAAATTACCGAGCAAGAGCTGACTCGCTGGCAGGGCTTCTTAGTAGATGGAGATATTTTAGATGCACCTTTAGCATACGACAAAGTTGTGAAAGAAGCCCCGATGCAATTTGTACAACAAAATTTAAAATAATAGAAACCACATAAAAATATAAAGGCATATCCATGGAAAAAATTAAAAATTTCTTTAAAACCCTTTCGGGGAAAATTGTCATTGGTTTGGTTCTTGGAATCATTGTTGGCGTCATTTTAGAAATGATGAAGGCACCTATACCTGTTGGTAATGTATCTACAGAAGCATTGGCTGCTGTGCAAGATAAAAACGCAACAATTTTACTCATTGCCAATTATCTGCAGATTTTAGGACAAATTTTTCTTAACTTAATGAATATGTGTGTGCCATTTTTAATCTTTGGTTCAATAGTGATGTCTGTTTCATCACTAGACTTGAAAGAGTTTAAAATTTTAGGTGGTAAAACATTATTATTATTCTTTCTAACAACAGCAGCAGCATCTTATTTGGCTGTTGGAATGGGGCTGATTTTACCTTTTAATTTTGATGCTGAATTATTAAGCAATTCAAAAGAAGTGGTGGCAACAACTTTAACAGTTAAA
>CANRJX010000048.1 GCA_947631095.1 uncultured Wohlfahrtiimonas sp. | reverse complement strand
CCTAAAGCACCTACGATCCACAATAAATTTTTCCTGAAAGGCTTATTAACGAATTTATCTAACACCAAAGCTCTGATTTACTTTGTTAGCGTCTTCTCTGCGATTGTGACAGGCTCTGTAGATATACAAACTAAAGGTATGATTCTTGGTTTAATCACACTTGAAACATTTGCTTGGTTCTTATTTATATCGTACATTTTTTCATTGCCTAGCATTAAAGCTAAATATCAGCAATATACGCAGTATGTCGATGGTATAGCAGGTATTTGCTTTGCATTTTTTGGCATTTGGTTGGCTTATACAGGCTTATTCGGTGCTTTAAATATTTAAGCAAGTTTTACTTGAAGTGCTAAAATTCCCTTACTATCCATCCTGAACTTTTCATCATGCTAAAAAAAATAACATTGATCACAGGCGGACAAAGATCTGGAAAAAGCAGTTTTGCAGAACGTTATGCGCTCTCTTTATCAAACTCGCCTATATATATTGCAACCTCTCGTATTTGGGATGAGGACTATGCAGAGCGTATTAAACGACACCAGCGAGATCGAACTGATCAATGGCAAACACTCGAAGAAGAAAAGTACTTAAGTCACCACTCTATTAACAATCAAGTGATTGTGATTGATTGCGTGACATTATGGACAACTAACTTCTTTTTTGATCGCTCTGAAGATAACTTAGATGATATTTTCGAAGAAATCACTTCGGAGTTTTTAAAATTTACGCAACAAGATGCACACTTCATCTTTGTCACCAATGAGATTGGTTTAGGTGGTATCGCAATCGATCCAATTCAGCGAAGATTTACTGATCTCCTAGGTTGGGTTAACCAATTTATTGCCAAACACGCTGATAATGTGACCTTTATGGTTTCTGGCATCCCCATGCAAATTAAAGGAAAATTATGAGAGCTTATACAATTGAGCCTTTAGATGATACATTCAAAAAAGTTGCACAAGACAGAATAGACAGTCTTGCAAAACCTCTTGGCTCTTTAGGTAAGTTAGAAGGCATCGCTAAAAGAGTCGCGACAATACAAAATAGCTTAACGCCAAAACTCACCAATCCTAATCATCTTTTATTCGTGGCTGATCATGGCATTGTGGAAGAAGGTGTTAGCCCAAGCCCAAAAGAAATCACATGGCAACAAGCGATTAATATGACACAAGGTGGTGCTGGCATTAATGTATTTACGAATCAGCATAATGTTGCGCTACACATCATTGATGCGGGCACTGATTATGATTTTCCTAAAGATATTAATATTATCGATAAAAAAGTACGCAAAGGCAGCCGTAATTTTTTACATGAAGCAGCACTCACAGAAGAAGAGGTGAATTTGGCACTTCGGCACGGTGAAGAGATGGTTAATCTCATTGCTGAGCAAGGATGCAATATTGTTTCCATGGGTGAACTAGGTATTGGCAATACTTCTGTTGCTTCGATTTGGATGCATTTGCTCACTAATATCCCCCTTCAACAATGTGTGGGAGCGGGTTCTGGTTTTAATGATGAATTTATTCGTCGTAAACATCAAATTTTACAGCAATCTGTCAATCGCTATACTGGTGAAATCAATCCTATGGCAATCATGATTGAATTTGGTGGGCTAGAGATGATTATGGCAACAGGTGCGATGCTTCGCGCCGCCGAATTAAAAATGGTCATTTTAATTGATGGTTTTTTAATGACTAATTCATTATTAATGGCTTCTACAATTAATCCTGAAGTTGAAAACTATGCGATTTTCAGCCATCGTAGCGAAGAACAAGGACACATTCTACTCTTGGAATATTTAGGTGTTGAACCATTGGTTCATCTAAACTTCTGCTTAGGAGAAGGAACTGGAGCTGTGTGTGCTTATCCTTTGATAGAATCGGGCGTACGCATGATCAATCAAATGAAAAGCTTTGAAGAGAGTAAAATCTCTGAAATTCAAAAATGTTAATGCTCGCAACAGCGTTAATTTTTTTTACGCGCTTACCACTTTGGCGATGGATCAATGTACCTAGTGAAAATTTCAAACGTGTTATCTATTATTGGTCATTGACAGGCTGGGTGACATCAACAGTTATGGCAGGTACATTACTGTTAACTAGCACCATCTTTCCATCATCTGTCGCTATCGTACTCGCAATAATCAGTCGCGTTGTCTTAACAGGTGCTCTGCACGAAGATGGGCTGGCTGATTTTATGGATGGATTTGGCGGCGGTAATACTAAAGAAAAAATACTCGCCATTATGAAAGACAGCCATGCAGGAACTTATGCTATTTTGGGCTTAATTCTCTACTTTCTATTGTCATACAGCATCATGTCGAGCATAGACATTTCGATATTGATTATGTTGATCTTAATTGCAGATCCATTTTGTAAAATGGTCAGTAGCTTTATCACAATGCGCTTACCATATGCACGCACAGTTGAAGCAAGTAAAATTCAAGCCATTTATAGCAAACCCACTGCAAAAGAAACATTCATATCAATGTTTTTTGGGTTATTACCATTCTTCATTTTAATTTTTTTCTTACCAAACTATGCATATGCTTTGGCATTGTGCGTACCAATTATAATATTTTGTATGCTCACTCAATGGATGAAACATAAAATTCAGGGCTACACAGGTGACTGTGCTGGTGCACTATTCTTAATCCTAGAGCTTTCTTTAATGCTCTCTTTTCTAGCCATATACACATGCCTATCCAATTAATCCTTGTACGCCATACATCTTTAAACATTCAACCTGGCATTTGTTATGGACAAGCTGATATTGATGTCAGCAAAAGTTTTATTGAAGAAGCAACTATTGTTAAAAATGAACTCGAAGCATTCCATCCAAATAAGACTTATACCAGCCCATCACAACGCTGTACAAAACTAGCCAAATTTTGTGGTTTTCCTGATGCAATCCAAGATCATCGCTTATTGGAGCTAAATTTTGGTGACTGGGAAAATCAAAAGTGGGATGAGATCGATGATCCTAATTTAGCATTATGGTATGAAAATTGGATTGATACACCAACGACAAATGGTGAATCATTTAAAATGCAATACAATCGCTTCTGTGACTTTATCTCATCATTAAAATCAGAAAATGATCATCAAACAATTATTGCATTTACTCACAGTGGAATTTTGCATTGCGCCAAAATTTATCAAGGAATTGATACCTTCGAAACCACTTTTAATCATAAATTCAATTATGGTGAAGTTTTAGTCATCACTTTATATAAAAAAGATTAACTTTGACTTAACACCAAAGCTTTAATTTTTGTCGCTTTTTCAAAATGATTAAGCTTATGAGTCATAATCCACCAAGTTGCAGCTTCCATTAATAATTCAGGATTATCATTCTTATTTTTGAAAAAAGCATAAAAAGAAAGGCCAACATTGTCCCCTTTTTTGGCAATTTTTTCATCACATCCAATAATAAACATCTCTCTTAATTCTGTTCTCATTGACTGAACTCTAAGCTAATTGATTAGTATCTATAACCAATTGTTTAATAATATATTATGAGAATCGAAATCTACAGATCGTATATCCGAGCGAGCATTTAAATTATTTTGTGATTGAATATGATCTTGAGCACTTGATTCAAGTTCAACAGGCAAAACTGCAATTGCAGGTGTTAACAATGCACCCATCACCAATAAAGAACTGGTTTTTAGAAATTGACGACGAGATGAAAAACTTAATGACATTACAATCTTCCTTCTTTAATTTTATTATCGTGAATAATCACTATGTTCCAAAAGCATATCATTTTAAGAAAAAAGCGCTGAATTATCCTATAAATTTACAATTTTTTTCATAAATGCTAAGTATTCTTGTTTTTCTTTGCGTTGCAATTGCTTAAATGCATACTCTTGCTTCATTGCATCACTTTTTGATAAGAAAATTTCTGAATGAACTAATACAACAGGTCTTCTGCTTTTCACACGTGTATATTTAGCACCCTTGCCATCATTATGTTGCTTTAATCTTCTTTCAATATCTATTGTGTAACCAGCATAAAAGCTATTATCTTGGCATTGTAAAACGTAAAAATAATGAGATTGATTTTTCATACCAAAGAGACTATCTAAATATTTATCAGCTCCCTAATATTTATTAGGGAGCTTCTAGTATACATAGACGACAAAAAATAAATTTAAAACTCTATACCTAAAGGTTTTAATCTCATACCTTTTTTAAGATTTTTCCATCGAATATCAGCAGGATCAACGGTCAGGGGGCCTGGTGATTTAGCGATTAATATTTCTTCAGCAATCGGTTGAAAGTCAGCTCTAAAATGCACTGAACTTTTCACAACTACAATGTCCATTTCTTCAGGAATGACATTAGCCACCTTGAATAGGTTTCTATCTAACATCTGAGCTTTTTCACTACAAACAACTATTTTCAAACCGTCAATAGATAAACACACTGTCGGTCCAATACTAACCTTAACTCCATTCATCATTGGTCCATCATATTGGCACTGTCCATCTGAAATACTCTCCACTTTAAATATAGCTTTTAACGGCGAATCTTCAGCAACTGAATCACAACCACCCAATGATAGTTCGACAAACTCACCTATTCCCTTTTCTATCGCTTTTTGCACTGAATCTGGATCAGTAATTAAACCAACTGCAGCATTTCTAACATTGGCTTTTAGTAATGCTTTAATCATCCCCATTGTATTTGAATCACCACCAGCACCTGGATTATCTTGCGTATCTGCAATGACTACTGGTTTATCTGCAGTTTGAGATAGTGCAATTGCTTGTTTTACAGCTTCATCTGGCGCTAAAAAATCTACATTCCACAAAGCTTCATCAGCAAGGATCTTCTGATAAAGCATATCAACAGTTTGTTCAATTTTGACAGGATCATAATCATATCCCCAAACTGTTCCACCACACCCTTCAAAATCAGATGCAGGAAACCCTGTAGTTAAAGAAAGTGACTGAACATCTTTTTCTAAATTTTCCATAAATTCAATGGTATTTTTAGCAGGATTAATAAAAGTACATTGGGCATTAATAGATGTTAAAAATGGCCAATGCTTATAAGCAAGATATCGTTTTTCACCATTTAATAAAGCATGCATTTCAATGGCTGAGCGATGACCAGAGTCGGCCATATCAATATGTGGGTAAGTTCTATAAGTAACTAATACACTCGCTGAATTCAACATTAAATCTGTCACATTCGCATGCAGGTCTAAACTTGCAACCAATGGTATATCATCACCAATTAATGAACGGATCCTAGCTAATAACTCGCCCTCACCATCATCTATATGTTCACAGACCATTGCACCATGAAGGTCAAGATACACACCTGTAATACATTCAATATTTTTTTCAATGGCCTCTAGTATTTCACCACAAATTTTCTCATAAGCTTCTTGAGTAACATGTGCTGAAGGAGCTGCACCTGCCCATAAAACAGGAATTAAATTATAGCCATAATCCTCTGCTTGCTTCATAAATCCGCCTAAAGGTATATTCATATCTTTAAGCTCTGACAATGCTTCTCCTCTACATAAAGGCGGATAGCCTCCTCCATGAATAAACTTATCATAGTCAGCTTTCGTTGGCGCAAATGTGTTAGTTTCATGCTGAAACCCTGCAATTAAAATACTCATTTTTCCTCCTAAGCTAAAGATAATGATAATGATACTTTTTTATTCATTCTGTAATAGGCTAGCAACAAGCTGATAGATCCTAGACCTAACAAGACGGCCATCACAATCCATCCAGCCATCAATGATCCTGTAATAGACTTTGCATATCCCATTAAAATAGGACTGATTAGTCCACCCAATAATCCAATCGTATTAATTAATGCAATACCGCCTGCAGCAGCCGTTCCTTCTAAATAGTGCGCAGGTATTGCCCAGAAAATCGTGTAAGCTGCCCACATCAAACCAGTCGCAAAACTAATTGCAGTAAGTGCCAATATAAAGTTATGACCGTAAACAACTGAGATAATCAAGGAAATTACCGCAAGCCAAATAGGAATAATACAATGCCATTTTCTTTCTTGGTGAAGATCTGAATTTCTCGCTAAAAACCACATAAACAATGCTGCTGCAATATAAGGAATTGCTGAGTAAAAACCAATCGTTGTTAAATTATCTATGCCACTTGTTTTAATTAGCGTCGGTAACCAAAAGGCAACTGCATAAATTCCACTAATAATACAAAAATATGCAAATGATATTAGATAGATCCATGGATCTTTTAATACTGATTTAAAACCACTATGTGATGCTTGTTTAATTTTGCCAATATCTTTTGCTAATGCATCTTTTTCTGCCTGTGTTAGCCATTTAGCTTTACTTGGATGATCGTCTAAATAAAAGAATACGAAGAAGCCTAAAAATACAGTTGGTAATCCCTCAATTAAAAATAACCACTGCCAGCCTTCCATTACTGTACTGTCTTTCATTACATCCATAATCCATGTAGATACAGGTCCTCCAACGATTCCACCAATTGGTCCTGCCAACATAACAATCGACATGATACGTGCCATACGAGCACCTGAATACCAATAGGTTAAATAGAAAATCATTCCCGGAGCAAAACCAGCTTCAAACACTCCCAATAGAAAACGTAAGACATAGAAACTAGTTTCAGACTTTACAAAAAGCATACTCGCTGATGTTAACCCCCACAATACCATGATTCTAAATATTGATTTTCTAGCACCAACTTTTTCTAACAATAGATTACTTGGGATCTCAAACATGACATATCCAAGAAAAAATATCCCAGCAGCGATACCAAAAATTTCATCAGTTAATCCTAAACTGCTTTGCATTTGAAGCTTGGCAAATCCGATATTAATACGATCTAAATATGCAAAAAAGTAACACAAGAGTAATAACGGAATAATTCTTAAAGTAATTTTCCTATACGTTTTTTGCATATCAACAGTTTCTACTTGCCCCATTTTTATTGTATGAGCACTCATCTCATCCTCCTTAGTTATATTTTGAAATGTAGTCTTTAAGTAGTATGTATTAAAAATATTGCCCGACAATGATATTTCTAGTAAATTCATGATGACTTAAAAGCATCATATAGGAGCATCAGTGAGCAGCCAATTATCAATTATTAATAATACTGGTTTAAATGAAAAACGTATTCGCTACTTCTATGCAATTATGCAGCTAGGAACCATGCGACAAGCTGCAGATCAATTGGATATTGAACAATCAGTAATTAGTAGACAAATACAACAATTAGAATTTGATTTAGGAGTACGGTTATTTGAGCGTAAAGCCAATCGCTTAATTCCAACGGAAGCTGCATGGTTAATGCTGACACATGTAAAAGAAAGATTTGCGCAAGAAGAAGCTTTAATACATGCTTTGTCAGAGCTCAACGAAGCTCGCAGAGGTAGAGTTAACTTAGTTACAGGCGAAGGTTTTGTACCCGATCTAATCAATCATGCACTAACACAATTTTATTCTAAACGCCCAAATATAGATTTTGCACTGATTCTTTTAAATATGAATGAATTAGTGAGGCACATATTAGAAGATAAAGCCCATATTGGCATTGCTTATATTCCAAGTTTACCATTAGAAATTGAAGTTTTAGCAGAAAAAAATGAGCCCGTCTGTGTAATTTGCGCAAAAGATCATCCTTTGACAAAATTACCTCAACCAATTTCATTACAAGAAGTTCTACCTTATTCAATCGGTATAATGCCATCTGGATATGGTTTAAGACAAATGGTTGATTCAGCAGAACTGCACGAAAAACTAAACTTTAAACGCGGATTAATCACTAATTCTGTACGAGCTTTAAAACATTTTTCAGCCAGTGGATTAGGTATCAGTTTTATGAGATCTAATGATGCCTTATCTGAAGAAACATATGGAAAATTGGTTGCTCTACGAACCACATGCCCAATATTAGAATCAGCTAAAGCACAGTTGATAATTCATAGGGGAAGATTATTGCCTGCTGTTGCAACAGAGTTAATTACTGTATTAATTAATTCAAAATTATTTAAACAATAATATGGACTAGCTTAATCCTAAAAAACCGACAAAAACTCGAGTAAATTTAGCAAGTAAATACATTGCAACCATACCACCCAAACAAAGTCCTATTAACCATAACCACTGTGTTTTAGGTGGTTCATTTTTATCATTATCGTTAGTCATATCAGACATTTTGGATTCCTTCAAATTGGTGAGTTATTGATAAATAAAAAAACCTTTGAATATAATACCCGACTAATATACTTAAAATTGAAGCAATCTTCAGCGCTAAAAAGCCATTAATCTTTTATTAATGGCTTTTATTATTGAGTAAACTACAACATCTCTTTTACGAAATTCACTTCACCTGTTTCGACCTTATAAAAAGCCCCAACAATTCCAATTTCACCTTTATCATGCATTTCTTTTAATACATCGCTTTTATCTAAAAGATGTTCAATCGTATATTCAACATTATGAAAAGCAACAGTATCTACGCCTTCCTTAGAAGTAATTTCCAAGTCATGATGATGCTCTTTTACATGCTCAATCGATGGCTTTATCTTGGCAAGCAAATGAGTTAAATGTCCGAGTTCTGTTCCATTACATGCACCTGTAATTGCCCCACAATGTGAGTGTCCAAGTACAACGATCAATTTAGAACCTGCCAATTTACATGCAAATTCCATTGATCCAATAATGTCTTCATTCAAAACATTCCCTGCAATGCGCACACTAAAAATATCGCCCAAGCCTTGATCAAAAATTAACTCAGCAGATGTACGGCTATCAATACAGCTTAAAATAATTGCAAATGGAAATTGTCCTTCCTTCGTTTCATTCACTTGTTCAAGCAAACTACTGTGCGCTTTTAAATTCGCAATAAAACGTTTATTGCCTTCTTTCAAAAAAGATAATGCCAACTCTGGCGTAATAGATTTTTGATCTTCAACGTTGTGTAATCTCATTGTTTAGCTTCTTCATTTCGTGATTGAGGAAATTTGATCTGCATATTAACACTGATCGACTGCGAAACAGTCTACTCCAATTTTGAAGAAAATCATTACTGTGAAAAATTTTACTGCAAAATTTGCATATAAATTATACAAAAAAACATCTGCTTTTATATGGCAAGCAGATGTTTCAATAAAAAATAAATTTATCTTTTATTTAAATTTCAATTGGTTAGTTAATTCGGTAAAAATCACTCCTAAAGCGTGAGCACCTGCATCAGGATAACCAATACTGCGTTCACCAACCGTGCCTGCTCTACCCATTCTTGCGGTAATTAATTCTGTTTGCTTAGCCCCATCAACAGCTGCTTTTGCACCTTTTTCAAAAGCATCTTGGAATGATTGAGGAGAATTAGACCAGCTATCCGCACAGGGCACTAAAGCATCAATTAATGTTTTATCACCAACGACTGCGCCGCGCCCAAATGAACGCTCACCCACAGTTTGAATACCCTTTACAGCCGCTTGTAATAACTCTGCAAAATCATGAATACTCAAAGACTCTTTACCTTCGCAACTTTTTGCAGCCGATTTAAATGCAAAGCCCCAAATAGGCCCTGATGCACCGCCACAATGTTCCATAATCACATGTGAGCAATGATCTAAAAATTCACCAATATTATCAGACTCATGAATAATATTGTGCCACTCTTCTTTTAATTGTTTAAAACCTTTCGCAACACTCATTCCAAAATCGCCATCGCCAGCATGAGAATCTAAATCACAAAATGCTTGCTCATTTTTTATGATAATTTCACCCATTTCATGCACTAAATATTTCATATTGTCGTATGTAATTTTTTCATCAATTTGATTATTCCCAATATCTAGTGATTGCACTCCCTTTTTGTTCACTGTTGTTGCTTCATCTAACACAGAAACATCTAATGAATGATGTTCACTATCTGCCACATGAAAAGCGGGAGCATCACTATAAGCATTTAAATATGTTTTAAGCTCATCATCCAAATGCAATAAAGATATTGATGCACCAGCCATATCAATGCTTGTCATATAATTACCGACAAATATTTTATCGATCGCAATGCCTTTATCCACTAAAACTTTAGAAACATAATAATTAAGAATATAGAGCTCTAATAATGGCGTTGCCCCAAAGCCATTGATCAACAATGCTACAGAATTAGATTTCTGTAACTTCATGTCTTCAAGCAAAGCATTTGTCATGCGCTCAGCCAGTGCTGTTGCTGAAATAACTTTCTCTCGGCGAATACCAGGCTCGCCATGAATGCCGACGCCATATTCCATCTCATCTTCTGGTAATGTAAAAGTTGGCGTACCTTTTGCAGGCACGGTACAAGAATTAAATGCAAACCCTAAACTTCTCACTCGATCTGCAGTTTTTTGTGCAACTGTTTTCACTTCTGATAATGACAATCCTTTTTCAGCTGCGGCACCTGCAATTTTATGGACAAAAATTGTGCCAGCAACCCCACGACGACCAACGGTATATAAACTGTCTTGCACAGCAATATCATCATCAACCTTAACATGATCAACAGTAATGCCATCCATTTCAGCCAAAAATGCAGCATTTTGAAAGTTCATCACATCACCACTGTAATTTTTGATGATAAGCAATGTACCTTTATCGCTAGCAGTGTCCTTAATTGCTTGATAAACCTGTATTTGTGAAGGAGATGCAAAAATATCACCGCACACTGCTGCATCCAACATTCCCGTACCAATAAATCCTGCATGCGCTGGCTCATGACCACTTCCACCACCACTAATCAGTGTCACTTTATTTTTATTAATATGCTTTTTCTTAATGACTTTGTATTTCGATAATAATTCTAACTTTGGATTAGCAATCACTAAACCTTTGCACATTTCCATGATCATTGTTTCAGGTTGATTCATAATTTTTTTCATTATTACTCTCCAAATGCAATTTATAGTTATTAATAAGTAAAAGGCTGATATAGATTATCAGCCTTTACGATTTTGATTCACTGTTTTTCAACTGATCATCTCTCAGTAATGTTTACATTTTAATACTCGGCATATGTTTTGGTGGCTCGTAATCCTGAGCAGATAAAGGTGAGTTTTTTTCAATATAATCTTTGAGTATTTCAGCATCCACAAATCCTGTTCCCATATAGTTTTTATGATTAGTAATGATCGGATAACCATCACCACCTACCGCGTTAAAATTCAATGTCGCCATGCGATATGTTTTTATGGGCTCTAAATTTTCATAACCAATTTTGATATCTACAAGCTTACCATCATCATCTCGTGCAAAAGTAACATTATAAAATTGTGCATATGCGCCTGATCCCTCTTGCATATTTGCAGCAACCTCTAGATAAGACATCACTTCATCACCTGTCAAATCAACATAAACCAATTCATTCGCAAATGGTTGAACTTTTAATACATTTTTATAAGTAATATCACCTGCCTCGATAGAATCTCGCACGCCACCACCACTGATAATTGCAAAATCAGCATTTGCACGTTCTGCCATACCTGCCAAAATCAGTTGAGCTAAATTCGTTTGCTCGAAGCGAACTTTATTGCGATCACCGATTAATTTACTATCCACTGAACCAATTTTAATACCTAATTGCTCATTTCCCTTTTCCTGAAATGGTGTTAATAACGCCATCATTTCAGCATTATGTGGAATCTCTTCTGTGTAATAAACTCTTTCTTCTGTACCATCATCTTTAGTGCCTTTTTTAGATAAATTTACAGGAATTAATTGATAGTTCTTGAGTTCTAGTTGACCATCTTTTAATTCAAAATCAGCTCGCCCAACATATTTACCCCATTCATGTGCTTGTACAATCCAAGTACCATTTTGCTGATCAGGCTGACATGCTGTACCCGGTATATAATTTTCTTGTTTTTGATTAGGCTTACTCTCCGACATACATAACGGCTCTTGTGAATGCCCGCCCACAATCATATCTAAATATCCTTTGGGTAAACTTCTAGCCATCTCTACATCACCAGGTGCATTTGAGCCATGCTTACCATCATCATAATGTCCCATATGCGTCACAGCAATCGTAATGTCAGGTTTTTCATTCTGTCTTAGCTCTTCTACAACTTTTCTTGCTTCATCAGCAGGCACTTTAAATTCTATATTTTCTAAATTTTCAGGGTTGGCTAAACGAATCGTATCGTCTGTTGTTAAACCAATCACTGCAATTTTCACACCATCTTTTTCAAATATCTCATACGGTTTAAATAATCGTTGATTGGTATTAATGTCATAAATATTCGCTGATAAAAACGGAAAATTAGCCCAATCTTCCTGTGTTCTTAATATTTCAATAGAGTTATCAAACTCATGATTTCCCAGTGCCATTGCATCATAGCCTACTAAATTCATGCCTTTGAAATCAGGCTCTGCATTCAGTACATCAGATTCTGGCACGCCGGTATTGATGTCACCACCAGACAACAGTAATAATGTTCCACCTTGTTCAGCCACTTCTTTACGAATGTTATCCACCAATGTTTTTTGTGCAGCCAAACCATATTCGCCATAATCATTGTGCCAAAAATGACCATGATGATCATTGGTGTGCAAAATTGTGATGTTATCAATGGCAGATTGTTCTTTAGGATTTTCTACTAATTCTTCTTTTTTTGGCTGACAAGCACTCAATGATAAAACAACTACAAGTGATAATAACCAATATTTTTTTTGGAATAATTTCATTATTTTTATCCTTTATATTTTGCATTCGCTCATTGATAATAATTCAAAATAAAAAATATGCACAAAAAAAGCCTTATATTCTATATAAGACTCTTAATGATAAAGCTCAACTGTTTTATGCTTCTTTCATTTTTACTAACATTAAAGCACACAGTGCACATACAAGCGGAACAGCTAGTGTTAAGTAATATCCTTTCACGCCAAAGCTATCTAAAATATAACCACCACTTGCAGCACCTAAAATTGCACCAATTCTCCCACAACCAATTGCCCAACCTGTTGCAGTTGCACGGACATTAGTTGGATAAATTTTGGATACCATATAATTCAATACAATTTGCTGGCCACCAATACCTAAACCTGCCGCACCTGCTAACACAAATACCCAAAACCAAAGATTATTGACCGCAAATAAACCAAAACAGATCAAAATGCCGAAAGAGAACATGCAAACTAAAATTGTTTTAACGTTAAATCTCGGTAAGATCGCTGCTAATGGCAAAGCACAGATAATAAACACACTATTGACCACTACTGTTCCCATCGGCGCTTGTGTTGCTTCTAATCCTGATACTCTTAAAACAGTTGGTAACCATGAAAGTAATAAGAACCATGAAATCCAGTTAAAGAAATAAACAGCCCAAATTGCAATAGTATTGCGTGCCAACTCTTTGCTTAATAAACTTGCAATACTAGTTTTTACTGCGCTTTCTTGTTCTGAAACATACCTACCTTCAGGTATATTTTTCACAATTTTTTGTAAATATTCGTAAAACTAACCTTGATCACCACCGCCCACAGGAACAACTGTACCAGTGATATATGATGAATCATCAGAAGCTAAAAATAGTATCGCTTTAACTTGTTCGTCGATTGTTCCATAACGTTTCATATAACTAGATGTAATAGTTTGATTTACTACTTCTTCCATCCATTTTTTTTCTTGTACCGTGCTCTCATTTTCATTTCTAGGGATTAAACGTGGTGGAGCTTCTGTTCCACCGGTTGCAACTGCATTTACTCTAATGCCACGATCAGCATATTCAAATGCCAATGAAGCAGTCAAAGCATTCACGCCACCTTTAGAGGCTGAATATGGTGCACGATGAATGCCTTTTGTTGCAATAGAGGAAACATTTACAATAATACCTTTATTGTTTTTCAACATTACAGGCAACACCGCTCTTGTACTCCACAATGTTGGGAATAAAGATCTATTCACTTCTTTTACAATTTGTTCACCCGTAAACTCTTCAAAAGGCTTCATCCAAATTGCACCACCAACGTTATTGATTAAAATATCAACCGTGCCATATTTAATTAAAGCCTCCTGAATCGCATGTTCAGCACCTTCATAAGTTTCCAAATCAGCCGATACTTCAACCGCATCACCACCATCTTTACGAATGCTATCACCCACATCTTTCACCAAAGGAGACCGGTCGACCAATACTACTTTCGCACCCTCTTTAGCAATATTTAAAGCAACACCTTTCCCAATGCCTTGCGCTGCACCTGTAACTACAACAACTTTATTTTCAAATCTCATACTTCTTCTCCATCGCGTTTCTTTATTATATTTTCTCAATGATTAATGCAATTCCTTGCCCTACGCCAATACACATAGAACAAAGTGCATATCGCCCATTGCGGCGATGTAACTCATAAGTTGCTGT
>CANRJX010000047.1 GCA_947631095.1 uncultured Wohlfahrtiimonas sp. | reverse complement strand
AAGTTTGTCTTAGTCAGCAAGCCAACCGCATCTTGAATATCTTCCGCATATTGATCATCAGAAACTCGTTGATACAATACTCGACCATTCAATTTAGGCATTAAATTTAATTGCTGTTCAAAATAAACAGACCAACGCGTTGGGTCTTTGTGATCTTCTTCTTTTCTATAGACACGATCATCAGGCAGAAACTCGAAACGCAACACTGAATTTTGCCAAGTATTTAAATACCTAGCTTCTGCACCTAAAATCAGCCCTCTTTTCGTATACAAGCCTGGAATCAGAGTCATATCAAAATTGGGTGCAATATTTAAATAATACGGTGCTCTAACCGATAATCCACCCGATGCGTCCATAGAAATTGTTGGAAATAAGAATCCTGTTTGTCGTCTATCATCAATTGGAAATGAAAAATATGGTGAATATAAAACTGGCAAACCAAATAAAGATAATTTTGCATGCCTTGCTATACCACGGCCACTTTCTTCATCTAAATGCAATTCATCAGCCGATAATTGCCATACTTCAGTTCCTACTGGACAAGTAGAATAAGTTACTTCTTCAAAATCTGAAGTTTTTTCATTTTGTCGATTAATTGCATATCGAGCCTTACCTTGCGCTTCGATTTGATGCATATAATAGGTAACATTTTCACCTTCATATTCTTTATTATTCAAATATGACGTAAAACTTTCGGACTCTAATACAGCTGAATCAGATGAATAGCGGATTCTTTGATTTTTTCCAGATAATACATTTGCCTTACGATCTAGCGTTAGATGATCTGCATCTATTCTTGCACTATCAAAATAAGCCACAATGTCTTCGCGAATATGTGAATAATTTTCATCGCTGTCAGCATATTTTCCAGATAAATAAATGGTTTCTGGATCCATGATTCCATCTGCCTTCGGCTGAACATACTCAGCTAAAGGGCTTATACGACATGCGCCTAAAAATCCTGATGATGGTGATTTGGCCATTGCTGGCATTTGAATCAATCCCAAGATAAGTGCAATATAGATCTTTTTGTGTTGATTTATTTTTTTCAAAGGGAAACCCATCATCAATCAATAGTAAATGCGCTAACCATCTATTGATCTCTCAATCAATAGATATCGAACTAGAAATCCATTAGCGCTAAAATATTATAATCTTTAATTTTATCTCGGCCTTTTAACTCAGTTAATTCCACCAAGAATGCGCAACCCACAACTTCACCACCCAACTTTTCAACTAAAGCGATAGTTGCTGCAATTGTTCCACCTGTTGCCAATAAATCATCACAAATTAATACTTTATCCCCTGGTTGAATGGCATCTTTGTGCAATTCAATCAGTGCAGTACCGTATTCTAATGAATATTCAACTGATTCAGTTTCTCTCGGCAATTTACCTTTCTTACGTGCAGGCGCAAAACCAATCTCTAAAGCATAAGCAACTGGGCAACCAACGATAAAGCCACGCGCTTCAGGCCCGACAATTTTTTGTACGCCATTTGCTCTTGCAAATTCTACAATTTTATCCGTTGCATATTTATAGGCAGGTCCATTGCCCAATAACGGAGAAATATCCCTAAAAATTACACCTTGAATTGGGTAATCAGGGATACTAAAAATATAATCTTTTAAATTCATAATTAAACCTATTGCTAGCCTGGAGGCCAGCTTAATTGACGACCCGCTAAAATATGCATATGAATATGATTAACAGTTTGCCCACCATCTTCATTACAATTCATCACCAAACGGTAGCCTTTTTCATCAAAGCCTAAATCCTTGGCAATTTTTTTAGCAGTTAAAAATAATTTTCCAACCAAAGCAGCATCTGCATCATCAATATCATTCACTGTTGCTATTTCTTTTTTTGGAATGACTAAAATATGATGTGGTGCTTGCGGACTAATATCACGAAATGCCAAAACATCATTGTCTTCATAAACAATGTCTGCAGGAATTTCCTTTTGAATAATTTTAGTAAAAATTGTACTCATTTTCGCATCCTAAAATCGCTGCCTTGCTCTAAAGGCATGTGAAAGTGTATTGCTATCTAAGTATTCAAGCTCGCCACCCATCGGCACACCATGCGCAATTCTTGTCACTTGCACATTATAAGGCTTTGCAATTTCATCAATATAAAACGCTGTCGCTTCACCTTCTACCGTAGGATTGGTTGCTAAAATCAACTCTTTAATAACTCCTTTGGACAATCTCTCTTCTAAGAGATCCAATCCAACATCTTCTGGTCCAATACCATCTAAAGGCGATACATTTCCCATCAAGACAAAATACAAGCCTTTGTATTCAACTGATTGAGACAATGCAAAAACATCTGCTGGGTTTTCAACAATGCATAATAATGACTCATCTCTAGTGGGATCACTACAAACCAAGCAGGTCTCCTCATCAGTTAGATTTCGGCATTGCGAACATTTTTGAATATCACTAATGGCACTTTCGATAGCAGCGCTTAATTTTTGTGCGCCCGTTGGATTTCGCTCCAACAAATAAAGCGCCATTCTCAGCGCTGTTTTTTGACCAATGCCTGGCAGAATTTTCAAGGAATCTACCAGGTTTTTCAATGCTTTTGGATAAAGCGAATTACTCATTAAAATCCTGGCAATTTCATTCCAGCAGGCAATTCAAATCCACCTGTAACGGATTTCATTCTTTCTTGTGATGTTGATTCAACTTTAGACAATGCATCATTGAATGCTGCACCAATTAAATCTTCCAACATTTCTTTATCATCTGATAACAAAGAATCATCAATATTAATTTTGCGAACAACATGACGGCAAGACATTTCAATTTTCACTAAGCCTGCGCCAGATTCGCCAACAACATTGATATCAGCTAAAGCTTCTTGAGCTTTCATCATATCTTCTTGCATTTTCTGGGCTTTTTTCATCATCCCAGCGATTCCGCCTTTCATCATAATTCTATGTCCTCAATATCTAAAATTTGCATTATACACTATTCATCTCTCAAAATAAGTGATGAATCAATTACCGTAGCATCACATTGCTCCACTAGTAACTGCACAATAGGCTCTTCTTTAATTTGTGCCAAAGCTGTTTCTTTTCTTGCTTGCAACTCTTTCTCAGCACGATGATTAAAATCATCTTCTGTGATCTCTTTTTGTGTTGCTGAAATCACACAACGTACATTTTGCTGCAATGCATGACTCACAGCCTCAGAAATATTTTTTTCCGCATCTGGAATATTAAAAGCATGATCCAATTCAGAGCGTTTTAACGTCAATAAGCCATTTTGAAACGATTCAAATACTAAGTTTCTGACGATACCCTGACTCAATCCAGCCAACTCTAAATTTCTAACAACTTCTAACCAATCTTCATTGTTATTGATGTCGTGCTTTTTTTGGGGGACAATTTCTTCAACATGCTCAACAGATTGATATATTTCTTCATCAATCCAAGGCGGAACATCAGTATCATTTTGCACTGTTTCGACTGGAACAGGTTGCTCAACAGGAACGACCGGAGCTTTTACTTCAGGTGCTTTAATAACTACTTTTTCAGGCGTTTTAACTTTATCCAATAACGATGTTAAAGAAGAAATACTCTGCTCTTTTGGTGCCTCTATTTTTTCTTGATTATGTTGTATAGGTATTCTTTTAGATTGTTGAGTAATAGACTGGCTATTTGGCGTGAACAACAACATTCTTAATAATGTCATCTCTAAACCTATCAAAGGCTCAGGATGCATTTCTAAATCTTTTCTACCGTGCAAAGCAATCTGATAATACAACTGCAAATCTTCAGCTGACATCTCCTCAGCCAAAGACAACCATTCTTCTTGGTGCAAATCATCCAAATCAATAAAGCTGCTGTCAATTTGTAGTAATGTAATTTGATGAAATGCTTCTATTAAGGCTTCTAACAGTGCAAATGGATCAGCACCTGATGCCATTATATTTTTTGAAACAGACAACAACTCCGTCTGATCTAATTTAGCCAAAGCCTTCAAGATATTTAACGAATGTTGTTCATCAATTAAGCCTAACATTGTTTGAATAGGTTCAAATTGTAAGTCGCCATTCGTGTATGCAATTGCTTGATCTAACAAAGACAAGCTATCTCTCATACTACCAGCACCTGATTTTGCAATCAGCTCCAAGCCTTTATCAGCGTAATTGATACCTTCAGCATTCATTATGACCGCCAAATGATCTTTAATTTCATTAGCTGGGATTTTTTTCAAATGAAAACGTAAACAACGAGATAAAACTGTTACAGGTAATTTCTGAGGGTCTGTTGTCGCTAAAATAAATTTAACGTGCTCTGGCGGTTCTTCTAAAGTTTTTAATAACGCATTGAAACTGCTGTTAGACAACATGTGTACTTCATCGATCAAGTAGACTTTATAACGTCCACGCGTCGGTGCATATTGAACATTATCTAAAATCTCACGCGTATCTTCTACTTTGGTTCGAGAAGCCGCATCAATTTCTATTAAGTCAACAAATCGACCTTGATCCACTTCCTGACAAATACCACAAACACCACAAGGATGAGAACTAATGCCCTGCTCACAGTTCAATGATTTTGCTAATATGCGTGCAAGCGTAGTTTTACCAACACCTCTTGTACCTGTTAGTAAAAATGCATGATGAAGACGATTATTATCCAATCCATTTGTTAAGGCGGTGACAACATGCTTTTGCCCGATAACTTCATGAAAGTTTTTTGGACGCCATTTTCGCGCCAAGGCTTGTGTTGCCATAGGGAGTGCTCCTTTTTTCCTGCCTAAAATGGAGATGACCTACACCAGTAGACCCTCTGCACGCAAACCTAATACGTGTGCTGCTTCCTTCCGGACCTGACACGGTGCGTAATAATTCACTGCGAGGAAACCAATGTAGGTCACCATAATAATTTTTGGAGGCTGAACCCAGAATCGAACTGGGATCCGCGGTTTTGCAAACCGATGCATTACCACTATGCTATTCAGCCTATTTGGAGCGGGAAACGAGACTCGAACTCGCGACCCCAACCTTGGCAAGGTTGTGCTCTACCAACTGAGCTATTCCCGCTTTGCAAATCAGAAGCGTATTATAAGACTTTAAAACGTTTGGTCAAGATGAATTATTATACAATTCACTTTTTATCACACTTAAAGTTATAAACAGCATAGATCTATTCTCAGCAATAAAAAACACGGATAAAATTAATCCATCTTTTTCTATACCAAATGGAACATAGCGACTATAATGCACACGATATCTTAAGTTATATATTATAGGGAGTAATATCATGGGATCATTTAGTATTTGGCATTGGGTAATTGTATTAGTTGTAGTTCTAGCTGTTTTTGGTACTGCAAAATTGCGCAATATCGGCGGTGATTTAGGTACTGCACTAAAAGGCTTCAAAGATGCAATGAAAGAAGATGACAAAAAAGAAGGACAAAAAGTAGAAACTGTTGAACATAAAGCAGATGCTGAAAAAACAACTACAGACACTGAGTCTAAAAAAGAAAACTCTTAATTTATATTGAAATTGAATAATGTTTGGTATTAGCTTTGGCGAATTCGCTATTATATTTACTATTGCTCTAATTGTTATAGGCCCTCAAAAACTGCCTGAAACAATTCGCACTGTCGGGTCTTTAATTAATAAAATTCGTTCATTTACAGACCAAGTAAAAAATGACGTTTCAAAAGAATTTCAGATGGATGACTTGAAGCAATCATTGTTAGAAACAAAAAATGACCTGTCAAACCAAGTTAAAAATACAACTAATTTAGATGATGTAAAAAAATCACTTTATGAAGCAAGACAGGCGACTGAAAATAGCATCCGTGATAGCCAAAGAGCAATTGATGATAGTATCAAATCTGATTTTGATACCTCTTTATCCAAAGCTAATACTTCAAATCATGATTTTGAAGCCGCAAGCGATATCGCGGAATACTATGCTGACGATCATGATGTAATAACCGCGCCACCCAAAGGTTATGCTAAATCACTTCAAAGTATTTCGTATATTGATCCGCAAGAAGATACAGATTCTTTAGCACTCATTTGCCAAGCGCGTCAATTTGAACTCTTCTCTCAAAATGAAGAAGATAAATTCATTACTTATCACCTTAAATATTCAAAACCTCGTGAGCTCAATAGTTTATCGAACATCATTGATAACTACTACGATACACAGATTGATTTGAATCATCGATAATTAAACACATGCTATTAACTGATACTATTTTTTCTGAAAAACGAAAAAAAACTGACTTTATTTTTAATGAAGAAGTTGTCAATGTTTTTTCAGACATGATTAAACGCTCAGCTCCCGGCTACCCTATGATCATCGAACAAATTGGTAGATTTGCGCCACTATTTGTAGAAGACAATTCAAAAATTTATGATCTAGGATGCTCTCTGGGTGCAGTTTCTAATGCTTTACGCCATTCTATACGTGCTGAAAATGTAGAAATCATAGCGATTGATAATTCAGAGCCAATGATTGAAAAAGCAACTCAGTTTTTTCGTCTGCAAGACCAAGTCCATGATGGATTAATTCCTATTAATTTACAAAAAGCAGATATTACTCAAATTGATTTCTCTCCTGCGTCAATCGTTGTCTTAAATTTAACATTACAATTCATTGAGCCTTCAGAGCGATTAAAATTGCTGTCAAAAATTCGCAAGAGCCTGTTACCAACTGGTGCACTATTTTTATCTGAAAAAACTTACTTTCAAGATCCTCAGGAACAAGCTGTTTTAGATGATATGCACCTCGCTTTTAAACGTGCAAATGGCTACTCTGAACTCGAAATCGCACAAAAAAGAGAAGCCATTGAAAATGTAATGCGTATTGACTCTTTCGAAATTCATAAAGAAAGATTACATCAAGCGGGCTATACACGAGTCTATCAGTGGTTTCAATGCCTAAACTTCATCTCTATTGTTGCTTTACCTTAATATATTATGATTGATTATAATGCTATCAGCGATTTTTATCGCAATACTGATTTATATCCTTGGGCAAAAAACCTAAATACATGGCTTCCAAAACACATTGAAGAAAATATGCATGGTAACTTCAGTGAGTGGCAAAAAATTATTGACCAACTACCAATAATTTCTGATTTAGACATTGATCTTGTAAATGGTGCGATTTTAAAAGGACAAACAGATGAGTCTGCCTTAGAAGCATCTTTACGCCAATTAATGCCATGGCGAAAAGGTCCTTGGCAATTTGCTGATACCTTCATTAATACAGAATGGCATTCTGATTGGAAGTGGGAGCGCGTCGCACCGCATATTGATCTAAAATATAAAAATGTTTTAGATGTTGGCTGTGGCAATGGTTACTATGGATATCGCATGCTAGGTGCTGGCGCAAAATCTGTTTTAGGCATAGATCCAAACTGGTTATTCTTAGCACAATTCAAAGCTTTCAAAAATTACACACCTGACTTACCTATTTGGCAACTACCTATTGGCTTGGAAGCAATTATAGATGAGTTAGAATGGTTTGATGTAGTGTTTTCGATGGGTGTTTTATATCACCGCAGATCACCAATTGATCACTTGACTGATCTTAAAAAATTGCTCAATAAAAAAGGCACGCTAGTTCTAGAAACTATGGTGATAGAAGGCGATGAAAATGCATGTTTAATTCCACATGATCGCTATGCTCAAATGCGCAATGTATGGTTTATACCATCAGTTAAAATGCTAGAAATATTTTTAAAACGTGTTGGATTTAAAAATGTTAGATGCGTAGATCTTAATCAAACGACCATAGAAGAACAACGACAAACTGAGTGGATGACTTATCAATCATTATCTGACTTCTTAGATCCAAATGATCATAACAAGACTATTGAGGGCTACCCTGCCCCTCTTCGGGCCGTAATCATAGCAGAGCAATAATCAACAGATACAAAAAAACCTCATCAAAAGATGAGGTTTTAAATTTTGGAGCGGGAAACGAGACTCGAACTCGCGACCCCAACCTTGGCAAGGTTGTGCTCTACCAACTGAGCTATTCCCGCTTGAGTGGCAAGAATTATAGCAATAATTTTTAATCGGTCAAGTATAGAATTTAACCATTCAATACTATTTTATGAGATAATTTCTCGCCTGTGATTCTATTCAATCTGAAAGGTACTGTTTTGAAACATCTTCCCTTAAGAAATTTTATAATAAATACGATATTTTTCATCTCGCTGGCCCTCTTTGGCAATCTTAGCAATGCACAAAGCTTCTCTAGTTCTCTCATCAATAATAATGAAGCGACATTAATTGCTGCACAACAAGATTTTTTACCACCCGACCAGGTATTTAAACCTCAAATATTCAAAAAATCTTCAGATGAAATTTCGATTATTTGGGAAGTTAATTCTGATTATTATTTGTATAAAAATAAAATTTTTATTAAACCTCAAAACAAAAATGTAAAAGTTAAAGAGATTATTTGGCCAGAAGCGATTATGCACGAAGATGAATTTTTTGGCGTGCAACCTATTTATGACCAAAATATCGAACTCACTGTTAAATTTGAAAAACCCTTAACAGAGATCAACACTCTTTTTGTTGAGATTGAAGCACAAGGCTGTGCTAAAGCAGGGTTATGTTTTGCACCATACACATGGGAGCAGTCTATCGTCATTGATCCATCCATATCATCAGATCAGATGATTGCTGAAGAAAGCTCACAAACCATGCTGCTCAATGAACATGATCGTTTAACGAAATTTTTACAGGATTATCAATATTTAGCATTACCTTTATTCTTTTTACTCGGCGTACTTTTAACATTTACGCCTTGTGTATTGCCTATGCTGCCTATTTTATCAGGCATTTTAACCGGTGAAAAAAACCTAACAAAATCGAAAGGCTTCTTAATTTCACTCTCTTATGTATTGGCAATGGGGATTGTATACACCGTCATTGGCGTCATTGCTGCCATGTTAGGTAGCGGACTTGCAGCTGCATTTCAAAACAAATATGTGCTAATTACTTTTGCACTTTTATTTGTAGGCTTATCTTTAAGCATGTTTGGCGTTTATCAAATACAAATGCCCACTTTTATACAAAATAGATTGAATCAATTTGCCAATAAATCAAAAAGCGGCACTTATGCTGGGGCTGCAATCATGGGTGCTTTATCTGCATTAATTGTGGGCCCTTGTGTAACAGCACCATTAATTGGCATTATTACCCTAATTTCCCAAACACAAGATTATGTTTTAGGCGGCTTTGCTTTATTCTCAATGAGCATGGGAATGGGCGTACCTTTATTGATTCTAGGTGTTTCTTCTGGCTACCTATTGCCTAAAGTAGGTCCTTGGATGAATGCCATTAAAGAGTTTTTTGGCTTCATTATGATTGCTGTCGCTGCTTACTTTTTAGGCCGTATTCTGCCATTCTTTTGGGAGCAAATTCTCTATGCAGCAATAGCACTTTCACTATCAATATGGTTTGTTATCAAAATATTCAAGTCTAAACAATTACCCATAATTTTTATTTTACCTGCATTAATCTCTTTAGGGTTTACCGCTTTTTATACTTATGAAAGTTTACAAACTAAAGAAAGCCATACAACAAGTGAAATTATAGGATTAAAAGGGTTGAATGAAGCATTACAAAATAACAATGGTAAAATTACCATGCTAGAATTTAATGCATCATGGTGCGTTGCCTGTAAAGAACTAGAGAAATATGTATTTAGCGATACAGAAGTCAAAAAACGCTTATCACAACTGAATTTTTTAATGGTAGATGTCACAGAAAACAACAAAATAGATCAACAACTTCAAAAACATTTTGGTATTTTTGGTCCTCCTGCAATCCTTTTCTTTGATCAAAATGGTAATGAAATTCCTGAATATCGAGTCATGGGATTTGCACCTGCCGATAAATTCAGAGATCATTTAGATTATATTTTATCCAAACACCCCACAAAATAAGATTTAAGAAGATTTGTCTTTACCCTAGATTGATGTGGCGGGCTCATCTATAATGATCAACCCGCTCATCAATCTTTGGTTAAAGAAATATCCTGTTTTTTTATGAATAAATCAATTACAAACATTTATAGATTTTTCTTCACCTACGATTTCACAATGGGTCTTTATAAAGGCTTAGGTGTTTTCTTGCCTGTTTTAATCGTTTATTTACTGGGCGGTGAAACCAAAAACTTAATCACAGTGGGTTATGCGGCATTAACGATCGGTATTGCTGATCAAATAGGTTCTTTTAAGCATAAACGCAATGAATTAGTGCTAACGCTTATAGGCACTCTCTTCATTACACTCTACTTTGCTCAATTCACAGGCTTTTCATTATCATTCATCATTTCATTATCTATCGTCGTCTTTTTTAGTAATTTTATTAGTTGCTTTGGTCCAAAAGCAGCCACAATAGGCTTTACCTTTATATTTATCGCAATGATTTCTGGAAGAAATAGCTACAACTTTACAGAATACGTCATAGATTTTACGTTTGGTGCGACATTTTATGTCATTTATGCGCTTGTTTTTGCGAAATGGTTTGCCGACTATATTATTCGCCAAACGCTTTCTGCCTGTTATACACAACTCTCAAAGTATCTTACGGCACTGTCAGAATGTTATCGTCAAAATAGTGATTTAGATGAAAAGTTTGCAAACTTAATCGAATCTCAAACATTTCTAGTATCAGATCTTCAACAAGTGCGCGACTTACTCTTTCGTGCACCCAATCGCCATGATCCAAAAATTATTAAAATGGCTGGAGAGCTGACATTATTAACTGATATTTATGACCGCTTAGTTGCACCTTATCAAGACTTTACTACTATTCGTCAAGAATATGAAAACTCTGACATTCAAATTTTCTTTCGTGATCTCTACAATAAAGCTGCAAATAATTTAGAGGAAATGAGCTTATATACATTAGGCGGTGGCGAAATGATCCGTCGTCTTGGATTTAAAGCAGAACTAAGAGCACTAGAATACGAATTAGAATTGATTAAACATTCTGAGATTGACCACCAATCTTCAGATGCTTACAACGTTTTAGCATCTCATTATCGTAAAGCTTGGGTGATGAATCGCCAATTAGATAAAATCCGTCAATTATTGATGGACCAAACTGAAGCACCTTCCGCTGGTGATAATTTTAAAAAGAATATATCCCACAGCTATTGGTCTTGGAATATTTTGAAGGCAAATTTATCCTTATCTTCTGACTATATGCGATTTTCAATTCGCACAGCTGTTGCAATGTTTTGCACGTTAACCTTAATTAATCTCGTACTAGAACCTAAGCAAATTCTAGGTCATAGTTTTTGGATTGCTTTCACCATTGTCACGCTTATGCGCCCCGGCTTTAGCATCACCAAAGAACGGAGTCGAGATAGAATTATAGGAACAATTCTAGGCTGTTTAGCTGTTGGTATTATTATTTCATTCAATCCAAGCATTACCTATATCGTTGCTTATATTGCAATCGCGATTATTTTAAGCAATGCGTTAAGTAACATTGATTACAAAATTTCTGTAATGTTCATCACAATTTATGTTCTTCTAACATTAAACATAGATGTGAATATCACAGGCTTAGCTTTAGCTGGAGAAAGAATTTTAGACACCGTCATATCCGCATTAATCGCGATCGGTTTTACAGTCTACTTTTTACCTTCATGGGAAAAACGTGAAGCACCCAGACTCGCTGAACGAATTCGCATACAAATGTATGACTTACTAGATATGTTAGAAAATATTTGGATTAAAAAAGAAGGAGATGCCACAGAGTTTTATATCAAGCTTAAAGACACTCAAGCATTAATCATTCAACTCTCTAATTCTTTAACACGCATGCAAAAAGAACCTCAAAAATTTCATGGTGACTTTCATTACTACAATGAGTTTATGATTCGTCAGCAATCAATATTATCCCAGCTAGCTATTCTCGGATATTCATTGGATCAGCTAGAAAAAGATCCTAAAGACATTCCAGAGTTCAGTGAATTGATCGCCCTGACTAAGCTTCGTTTAAATCCTACAATTCCTAGCAGTGAAAATACCAAGCCTTTTACAGGTCAGGAATTAAAACCTCTCATTTGGATGGTCGAAGAAAATATATAACCCTGATGTATATCAAGCAAACATTGATTATTGCTAACTCTCTAATTAATCATCAATATTTATCTGTCATAAAAATATGCAATAAAAAAGGCCTAATTAAAGGCCTTTTTTATTTAAGCAGTTTAGCGCTTATTTAACTCAATTAGTTTAATGTACAACCAACTGAAAATAATACAGCAGCAATGCGTACTGAAGACTGAACTGCTTGCGCTGAAACATTATGTTCACGCAATGTTTTTTCATGCGAATCCATACACATACCACATCCATTAACTGCTGAAACAGCCATAGAAGCCAATTCGAATGTTACCTTATCAATTCCAGGATTAGCCATGCTATTCATGCGTAAACGAGCTGGAATAGTTGCGTACTCTTTATTGCTTGTTAAGTGCACAAAACGATAGTAAATATTGTTCATACTCATGATACTGAACGCAATTTTAGCACCATTCAACTCTTCTTCAGTCAATAAAGGTGTTGCAAATGCTTCGATATTTTCAATTAAAACTTTTGACTTAGTACTTAACGCCACCGCTAAAGCAATCGCTGCGATTTGCTTTTCTGTTAAACCTTCTGAGCCTGCTTCACTTAATACATTGCTCAAATTCAAACGCATATCTTTTGCATAATCCGGTAACATTGCTTTTAATGCATCAACTGACATTTTTAACTCCTATTAGTTCAAATGAATAAATACAGCTCAATCTAAAAACTGAGTCTATTATTAATAATTTTTATCGAAATGTCATATTGATAATCTTGATCGAGACGATAAATAACTTCAAATATCAACATTACATGAAATAGGATTGTCTTAATAGCTTGTTTGCATATAATAAACAGGGATTATTTTAGCAGAGATGAATTTCCTCAACTTGTGCGAATTGCCAATTGAAGTATTTAATCTTTGCCTCTATGAATAACTTAAGACTTTTACTAAACAAACAAGGAGTGGAGCATGAGTCATATTGACAGTTTACAATCCAAAGCAACGCTGAAAGTTGGCGATAAAGAGTTTCTTTATCATTCAATTCCAAAAGCAGCTGAAACATTAGGAGATGTTTCTAAGCTACCTAAATCTATGAAGGTACTTTTAGAAAATCTTTTACGTTATGAGGACAATAAAACTGTTCATCTCAAAGATATTGAAGCTATCCGCGATTGGTTAAAAGAGCGTACCTCTGACCGTGAAATTCAATATCGCCCTGCTCGCGTATTAATGCAAGACTTCACAGGCGTTCCTGCTGTAGTAGATTTAGCCGCGATGCGTGATGCGATGATCAAAGCAGGTGAAAATCCTGAAAACATCAACCCATTATCACCAGTTGACTTAGTTATCGACCACTCAGTGATGATTGATAACTTTGGCACAAAAAGTGCATTTGAAGAAAACGTAGATTTAGAAATGGAACGTAACGGTGAGCGTTATGAATTCCTTCGCTGGGGTCAAAAAGCATTTGATAACTTTAGCGTTGTTCCTCCTGGTACAGGTATCTGTCACCAAGTTAACTTAGAATTTTTAGCTAAAACAGCTTGGGTTTCTAAAGTTGATGGTAAAGAGTGGGTTATTCCAGATACATGCGTAGGTACAGACTCACATACACCAATGGTTAATGGCTTGTCCGTTTTAGGCTGGGGTGTTGGCGGTATCGAAGCTGAAGCTGCAATCTTGGGTCAACCAATCTCGATGTTGATTCCAGAAGTTGTTGGTTTCAAATTAACAGGCAAATTGCGCAGTCACGTAACAGCAACAGACTTAGTATTAACCATTACACAAATGCTTCGTAAAAAAGGCGTTGTGGGTAAATTCGTTGAATACTTTGGTGATGGCTTAGCAGAATTACCGTTGGCAGACCGTGCAACGATCTCAAACATGGCACCAGAGTACGGTGCAACAGTTGGTTTCTTCCCAGTGGATCAAATCACATTAGACTATATGCGTTTAACAGGTCGTTCAGACGATACAGTTGCACGTGTTGAAGCTTATGCAAAAGCACAAGGTTTATGGCGTGAAGCAGGTGATGAGCCTGTATTTACAGATGTTTTAGAATTAGATTTAAGCACTGTTGAAACAAGTATTGCTGGTCCAAGCCGCCCACAAGATCGCGTTATCTTGGCTGATTTACCTGCAACAAGCAAAAAATTCATCGCAGATAGCGTAGCAAACCCTGACTTAGCTGTTGACATTGAAATTGATGGCCAAGCAACACAATTACGCCATGGTGATGTTGTATTTGCTGCAATCACATCTTGTACAAATACATCTAACCCAAGCGTTATGATGGCTGCAGGTTTGGTTGCGAAAAAAGCTGCTGCACTTGGTTTAAAACGTAAACCATGGGTAAAAACATCTTTAGCACCTGGCTCTAAAGTTGCAAGTGAATACTTAGAAAAAGCTGGCTTAACTAAATATTTAGAAGACATCGGCTTCTACTTAACTGGTTATGGTTGTACAGCTTGTATTGGTAACTCAGGACCGTTAATTCCTGCAGTTGCTAAAGCAATTGATGAGAACCAAATGACTGTGTCAGGTGTATTGTCTGGTAACCGTAACTTTGAAGGTCGTATCCACCCACAAATTCGTGGTAGCTGGTTAGCATCTCCTCCTTTAGTTGTTGCTTATGCAATCGCGGGTTCTACAAACATCGATTTGACCAAAGATCCAATCGCACAAGATGCAAATGGTAAAGATGTATTCTTGAAAGACATCTGGCCTAGCAAT
>CANRJX010000046.1 GCA_947631095.1 uncultured Wohlfahrtiimonas sp. | reverse complement strand
GTAGCTCGTCGGGCTCATAACCCGAAGGTCGTTGGTTCAAATCCGGCTCCCGCAACCAATTATAAAGAAGCCCACTTTAAAAGTGGGCTTTTTCGTTGCTGATCATTTTGGAGGTTATTATGCGTAAAGATCCCTTTGGATTAACAGAATTACTTGAGCCATCCATAACAGCGATGGGATATACTTTGTGGGGAATTGAGTTTCATTCAAACTCAGTAAACGCATTACTGCGTATATTTATAGATAAAGACACAGGTGTAACTGTCGATGATTGTGCTGATGTTAGCCATCATGTAGAAGGTCTATTGGATGTTAATGATCCGATCAGTACTGCATACACTTTAGAAGTTTCTTCGCCAGGATTAGATCGTTCATTTTTCTCTTTAGAGCAAATGATGAAATATCTAGGTTCAGAAATGGATGTCCAATTGATCAGTGTTGTGAATAATCGTCGTAGATTTAAAGCGACATTTGCTAAAGCAGAAGGTGAAAGTTTAACGTTCTTTATACCTAAGTCTACTGGTAAGAAAGGCAAAGCAGCCAAACAAGTAGAAGTGACTGAAGGTGAAGAAATAACTGTAGATTACAGCATGTTAGATAAAGTTAATCTTTCCCCTACATTTTCAAAAAAATGATTGATTTATAAGAGAATAGAGCTATGAATAATAAAGAAGTGATGACAGTTGCTGAAACGGTATCCAATGAAAAAGGCGTTTCTCGTGCAATTATTTTTGAAGCATTAGAATTGGCTTTAGCAGCTGCAGCGAAACGATCTTATCCAGTAGAAGTTGATTTGCGTATCCAAATAGATCAACGAACAGGCCATTATAAAACTTTTCGTCAATGGAAAGTTGTTCCTGATGATTTGCCAGTAGAAGAGAGAATTTCAACTAAGCAAATGTCATTGTCTGCTGCTCAAATAGATGAGCCGGACATTGAAGTTGGGGCGATTGTTGAGGAAGAAGTTGAGAATATTCCATTTGCACGTATTGGTGCACAAACAGCTAAACAAATTATTTATCAAAAAATTCGTGAAGCTGAGCGCAGTCAAATGGCTGAGCTATATAGCCAAAGATTGGGCCAATTGGTGCGTGGAACGATTAAAAAAGTTGAACGCGGTAATATTTATGTAGATTTAGGTGAAAATGTTGAAGCATTATTGCCTAAAGAAAACACTATTCCACGCGAAATGTTAAAAATGGGTGATCAAGTTCGTGCGATCTTAGAAGAAATCGTACAAGATGTGCGTGGTCCTCAAATCATATTGTCTCGCACAACACCTAAATTGATTAAAGCATTATTTGAAATCGAAGTGCCTGAAATCAATCAAGGTAGTATTGAAATTTTGAATGCAAGCCGTGATCCGGGAAGTAGAGCAAAAATCGCTGTGAAATCATTTGATCAGCGCATTGATCCTGTTGGTGCTTGTGTTGGTATGCGTGGATCACGTGTACAAAACATTACTAAAGAATTGAATGGTGAGCGTGTAGACATCATCCTTTGGGATGATAATCCAATTCAATTTGTTATTAATGCAATGAGCCCTGCTGAAGTTGTATCTATTGTTGTTGATGAAGACCAACATATGATGGATATCGCAGTAGAGCAAGAAAAATTATCTCAAGCAATTGGCCGTAATGGACAAAACGTACGTTTAGCATCTGAATTAACAGGTTGGGTTTTAAACGTAATGAGTGCTGAGGAAGCTGAAAATAAACAGCAAAAAGAATCATCGCGCATTAGTGAAGTTTTTGTAGAAGAATTAGGCGTCGATGAAGAAGTAGCAGAAATCTTAGTTCGTGAAGGTTTCTCATCATTAGAAGAAGTTGCATATGTTCCAATTGCAGAAATGCTAGAGATCGAAGAGTTTGACGAAGAAATTGTCGAAGCTTTACGAGATGCTGCAAAAAATGCATTAGAATCTTATGCATCATTAAAACAAGAGCTAGGCGATAAAGCACCAAGTGCTGATTTGATTCAATTGTTGGAAGGTGATCATATCCTCGCCTATAAGCTTGCTAAGAAAGGTGTAAGTACTTTAGATGATTTGGCTGAATTAGCAGCAGATGAATTATCTGAAATGGCATTCATTGATGAAGATCGTGCTAGCCAGTACATCATGACAGCAAGAAAAAGTTGGTTTGAATAGGGGTGAAATATGACAGACAAAACTGAAGAGAAAGCACCAAGTAAAATTACCTTGAAACGTAAAACTCATACCGAGTTGAAAGTTGCAAGTTCGCCTGGTCAAGCTAGAACTGTGGCGGTTGAAGTACGTAAGAAAAAAACATATGTAAAACGTGAAGCATCTCCTATTGAAGCAGATGTGGAAAATGTAGTAGAAAATGTTGATGCTGTATCTTCTGTAGAATCTCCAAAAGCAGTTGAGAAAGCAGAAAAAGAACATGTTGAAACAGTTGTAGCTGAAAAAGCTGCTGCTAAAGCTGAAGTTGCGCCTGTGAAAAAAGATACAGGTGCAGATGCTGCACAACAAGAACGCTTACGCATTGCTAAAGAGCGTGCTGAAGCAGAAGAGAGAGCTGCTCAAGAGACAATTGATCGTCGTAAGCAGCAAGAAGAACGTAAACAAAACGAAGAAATTCAAAAAATTGCGGATGCAGCAAGAATGGCAAGTGAAAGTACAGTTTCTAAAGTACAAATTAGTTTTAATAATACTAGTAAAACAGATGATAAAGGCAAGAAAAAGCCTGCAAACCCTGCTAATAAAACAGCAACAAATAAACCGCGTAGCAATGATTCTCGCCCTGTTAAGAGAGATGATAAACGCACAACTGCGCCAACTGAAAGAAGAGAAGCACCTAGAGCATCTGCACCAGAAGTTGTAGCACCAGTTGAGGCTGTTATTTCTACAGAGCGTCCAAAAGATAAAGCACCTCGCAAACCTGTGACTCGTGACTTAGATAGCTTGCGTGAAGATGGTAAAAAATCAGCAGGTAAACGTGCTAAAGAAAAAGGTCGTGATCAATTCTTTGATTATGATGATGACTCAACGGCGCGTCGTGGTGGTAAGAAAAAACGTCCTGGACAGCCTACAAAACATGGTTTTACTAAACCTGTTGCTCCACAAAAAAGTGAAGTTGTTTTAGGTGAAACAGTTACAGTTGCTGATTTGGCACATAAAATGTCAGTTAAAGCTGCTGAAGTGATCAAAACATTGATGAAAATGGGTTCAATGGTAACAATTAACCAAGTGTTGGATCAAGAAACTGCAGCAATCGTTGTAGAAGAGATGGGCCATACATATAAAATTGTTAGTGAGAACGTACTTGAAGATGAATTGATCAAAGGTTTTGATGAAAGTGATTTAGTACCAGTAACTCGTCCGCCTGTTGTGACGATTATGGGACACGTTGATCATGGTAAAACATCATTGCTTGATTACTTACGTAAAGCGCACGTTGTAAAAGGCGAAGCGGGTGGTATTACTCAGCACATTGGTGCATATCATGTAACAACATCTAAAGGTGTGATTACATTTTTAGATACACCAGGACATAGTGCATTTACAGCAATGCGTGCTCGTGGTGCAAAAGTGACAGATATCGTTGTATTGGTTGTTGCATCTGATGATGGTGTAATGCCACAAACTATCGAAGCAATTCAGCATGCTAGAGCTGCAAATGTACCGATCATTGTAGCGGTAACGAAAGTTGATAAACCAACTGCTGATCGCGAAAGAATTTTGTCTGAATTATCTCAACAAGGAATCATTTCCGAAGAGTGGGGCGGTGAGAACTTATTTGCATTTGTTTCTTCTAAATCGGGTGAAGGTATTGATCATTTGTTGGATCAGATCTTAGTACAAGCTGAAATTTTAGAATTAACCGCTGTTGCTGAAGGTCCTGCACGTGGTGCTGTTGTTGAGTCACGTTTAGACAGAGGTCGTGGTGCTGTTGCAACAGTTTTAGTTCAATCTGGTATGTTGAAAAAAGGCGATGTTGTATTAGCAGGTTTTGAATACGGTAAAGTTCGTGCATTGATCAATGAAAAAGGTGACCAAGTTGCTGAAGCTGGTCCATCAATTCCAGTTGCTGTATTAGGCTTATCTGGTGTTCCGAATGCTGGTGATGAAGTTACTGTGGTTGCTGATGAACGTAAAGCACGTGAAATTGCATTGTTCCGTCAAGGTAAATTCCGTGAAGTTAAATTAGCAAGACAACAAAAATCTAAACTTGAGAACTTGTTTGCAAACATCAATGATGGTTCTATGAATGTTGTGAACGTTGTATTGAAAGCTGACGTTCAGGGTTCTGTAGAAGCATTGATTAATGCATTAGAAGAATTATCAACTGATGAAGTTTCAGTGAAAGTTGTTTCAAGTGGCGTTGGTGGTATCAACGAATCTGATGCAAACTTAGCTGTTGCATCTGATGCAATTGTAATCGGCTTTAACGTACGTGCTGATAACTCTGCTAAGAAAATTATTGAAGATGAAGGTTTGGCATTACATTATTACAGCATCATTTATGATGTTATTGATGAAATCAAAACTGCATTAATCGGTAAATTAGCGCCAGAATTTAAAGAAACAATTATTGGTATTGCGGAAGTTCGTGATGTCTTTAGATCTCCAAAAATTGGTGCTATCGCAGGCTGTATGGTAACTGAAGGCTTGATTAAACGTAATAATCCAATTCGTGTATTGCGTGATAATGTTGTAATTTATGAAGGCGCATTGGAATCATTGCGTAGATTCAAAGATGACGTTTCAGAAGTTCGCAATGGTACAGAATGTGGTATTGGCGTTAAGAACTATAATGATGTTAAACCTGGTGACCAAATCGAAGTTTATGAGCGCGTTCAGGTAGAACGTACGCTTTAATCTTTAAATTAGGAGAAATATATGAGCAATGTACCAAGAACTCGTCGCATTGATGAGCAATTGAAACAAGAATTGTCTTTATTGATCCGTAAAGAAATTGGTGATTCACGTATTATGATGATCTCCATCACTTTTGTAAAAGTGGTGAGAGATCTCTCTCAAGCTAAAGTTTTGGTAACGTATTTAGGACCAAAAGAAGAGCGCTCAGAAATGATCGATCTTTTGAATGAATATGCCCCAATGTTCCAAAGAATGTTGGGCAAAATTCTCAAACTACGTAAGATTCCAAAATTTGAATTTGCTTATGATGAGCAGCTCGAGAAAGGAAATGAATTATCAGCTTTAATTACAGAAGCGATTCAAGAAGACGAAGCGAAAAGTAAAGATCACGATGAGTAAACAAGCAAAAATCAAGCGCCGTCCTTTGGATGGCGTTTTACTTTTGGATAAACCAAAAGGTGTATCCAGTAATAATATTTTACAAAAAATAAAATATCTCTATAGAGCGGAAAAAGCTGGGCATGCGGGTACGCTTGATCCTATGGCGACAGGCTTGTTACCAATTTGCTTCGGTGAAGCAAGCAAGTTCAATCATCAGTTATTGAATAACCGTAAAACATATGAATTTACATGTTTATTAGGTGCTGCAACTAATACTGGTGATGCTGAGGGTGAAGTGATTGAAATCAAAGCTATTCCTGCTTTATCAACAGAAATATTACAATCAGCCTTAGACCAATTTGTGGGAGATATTCAACAAGTTCCACCAATGGTATCTGCTTTACATCATGAAGGTAAAAGATTGTACGAGTTGGCTAGGGAAGGGATTGAAGTAGAGCGTCCAGCACGAGATATAACGATTTATCAGCTAACGTTAATTAGCTTTGATGATGAAAGCTTTACGGCATCAGTCACCTGCTCAAAAGGTACTTATGTGCGTGTATTGGCAGAGGATATTGCAAAGACATTAGGTACGCTTGGGCATTTAACGATGTTAAGACGTACAGAAGTCGCACCTTATTTCAAGTCACAATTGATCACAATGGAAATCTTAGAGCAAGCATTAGAAGCTGGAGATGCTGATGATTTATTGTTGCCTGTAGACAGTGCCATCGAGGATTTTCCTGTTTTAGTTTTTACAGAAGAAGATAAAATTAGATTGCTCAATGGACAAAAAATAGCATTACCTTATCAACTTGATCAGCAATTTTATCGATTATATACGGAAGATAAAGTATTTTTAGGTTTAGGAGAGCAACATTTACCTCATGTCATTAAACCTAGTCGGTTGATTCAAGTTAAATAATTTATAAATATTTTTGTTATAATCGTTCAAACTAAGAACTAAAAAACTAATAATGATGGGAGATTAGCATGTCTAAAATATTCATAATTATGGGAGGCGTGCTTTTGCTTTCCGCACCTTCTTTTGCTCAAGATGGCCAATCAACAATTAATAAGTGTGATAATGGAAAAGATCCTATTGTTTACACTGAATTTGATTGCCCTGAGGGTTATGAAATCGTTACTGAGGGTTGGTTGAGTGAAACAAATATGACAAGTGCTTCTGCATTTGGTAGTAATGATGAAAATATAAATCAAGAATATGAGTATCAGCAGGGAAATATGCCTGAATAGAAAAAGGAACAGTTATGATTCGGCTAGTTTGTTTTGTATTACTGTTTTTTTTAGGCTCTAATGTATTTGCCCAAGTTCCAATATTAAATAATAAAACAGTGCAAACACCAAAATCTGATGTTTTAAATAAGTGCATTAATACAGATGGTAGTGTTACTTATACTCAGTTTGATTGTGAACAAAATTCAACTAAAGCGGATAAACAATGGATTGATCAAACTAATATTACTTTTTCTACACCGACTCAAAAAGAAATTATTCTACAAAATGGCTTACCTTATCCTGTAACAGGCAAAGGTTCAGAGCAGTTTAATCATTTAGATCCTAATCAAAGTGGTATTGATATGCTTAAAGACAAAATGAAGGATAAATCATTGATGGAGCTATTTGATCAGGGTGTTAAAACTTTAATGATGCGTCAAGATATATTGAATTCGTTGTAAACTATATGTTCAAAAAAAAGTAGCCAATGTTTCATGTGAAACATTGGCTACTTTTTTATCTTAATTTTGATTTGCTAACCATGAATTTTTTGTTAATTCATATAAAACATGTTCAGCTAAAGGGTGATCTTCTGCTAATTTTGGATGATTAAAGTGTTGCTCATTTTTAATCATATTTAATCTTTTCATTAATGTTTGAGAGGGGATATTTGTCACAGTTGTGAAAGCGACAATTTTATCTAAATTCAATTCTATGAAACCAAATTTAAGTGCTTCTCGAGCGGCTTCTTGTGCTAATCCTTGATGCCAAAACTCTTTACGTAAGCGCCAGCCAATCTCTACACAAGGATTAAAATCAAAATTATCCTGAGGAATATTTAACCCAACAAATCCAATGACTTCTTGTGTGGATTTAAGTTCACAAGCCCACATTCCCCAACCATATTGATGCATTTTATCTTGAATAGCTTTGAGAAAATCTTGAGCTTCAATTTCAGATAATACGGAAGGGAAAAATTCCATCACATCAGGATCAGCAACCATTTGATATAAATAGGGTAAATCAGAATCTCTCCATTCACGCAAAATTAAACGATCTGTGGATAAAGTATGGATAATCTTGTGGGTATTATTCATAATTTGACCTTAATTGAAGGAATAAAAAAAGTGATGGATTGATTATATCCATCACTTAGTTCGTATTTCTAATATTATTACTGATTCAGTAATATAGTGAAATCACTTTCCTATTTTTAAATTAGAATTTAACGCTTTTGAAAGCATCTTTTCCTGCATATGTTGCATTAGCACCTAATTCATCTTCGATACAGATTAGACGATTATATTTGGCAACACGATCTGAACGGCACAATGAACCTGTTTTCAATTGAGTGCTTAATGCTGCTGCTGCTAAATCAGCGATTGTAGTGTCTTCAGTTTCACCTGAACGATGTGAAACAACAGAAGTATAATTAGCATCATCAGCCATTTTAATTGCTTCTAGAGTTTCTGTTAATGTACCAATTTGGTTGAACTTGATCAAAATAGAGTTAGCAATATTTTTATCAATGCCTTCTTTTAAGATTTTTGTATTTGTTACAAACAAATCATCACCCACTAATTGGATTTTATCACCTAATTTTTGAGTTAGAATTGCCCAACCTTCCCAGTCTGCTTCATCCATACCATCTTCAATAGTGATGATAGGGTAACGAGCAACCCAATCTGCTAAGAAATCAGCAAACTCTTCTGATGTGAAAGACTTTCCTTCAGATTCTAAAACATATTTACCATCTTTGTAGAATTCTGATGAAGCAACGTCTAAGCCTAAAAATACATCTTTACCAGGCGTATAACCAGCAGCAGTAATTGCAGCCATAATAACTTCTAAAGCTTCTTCGTTAGATGATAGATTTGGTGCAAAACCACCTTCATCACCCACTGTTGTTGCTAAACCACGTTTTGTTAAAACATTTTTCAATTCATGGAAAATTTCTGCGCCACAACGAATAGCTTCTTTAAAAGAAGGTGCGCCCACTGGTAAAATCATGAACTCTTGAACATCTACAGAGTTGTCAGCATGTGCGCCACCATTGATGATGTTCATCATTGGTACAGGTAATACGTACTTTGTTGTATCGTTTAAATGACGATACAAAGGTACTTTTTTCTCATTCGCTGCAGCATGTGCAACAGCCAAAGATACTGCCAATAATGCATTTGCACCTAAACGGCCTTTATTTTCTGTGCCATCTAATTTAATTAAAGTTTCATCAATTGCTTTTTGATCCAATGCATCTAAGCCACGCAATGCATTTAAGATTTCACCATTTACATTTTCACAAGCTTTTAATACGCCTTTACCACCATAGCGAGATTTATCGCCATCACGTAATTCGATTGCTTCTCTTGCACCTGTTGATGCACCACTTGGTGCTGCTGCAACACCTTTAACACCTGATTCTAAAGTTGCTTCAACCCAAACAGTTGGGTTACCACGTGAATCAATAATTTCACGTGCAATCAAATTTTTAATGGATGACATAATTCTCTCCTAAAGGGTTTGATGAAAATGTAAATGCTGATTATAGCCGATAAAAGTAGAAGCGTTAACCTTTGAAATTAAGGAATGAACCACTTTGCTGGCTTAATTGTACTTTCAATATTTGTATCTACACCTAATACCATTGCAAATAATGCCATTCTTGCAGGAACACCCGCATCTGATTGACGGAAAATAGCTAATCTAGGATCTTGGTCTAGATCATTGCTTAAATCATTCGTATTCTCTCTGCTATCACGAGGTAGAGGATGCATAATTATCGCATCTTTTAGCGCATATTCATCAACCAATGCTTGATTGATTCTAAAGCTTAATTCTGGTTTGCGTGTTTCTTCACCTTCTGTGAAACGCTCTTTTTGAATTCGTGTCGCATAAATAACATCATTATTGTGTAAGCCATCTTTAAGATCGTTCGTTTCGATGACAGTGTGGCCTCTTTCACGTGCAAACTCTGTGATATATTCAGGCATCTTCAAGAAATCAGGTGATGCAAAAGTAAATGTTATGTTTTTATATAAAGACATTAATTTCACTAATGAATGTACAGTACGGCCATAACGTAGATCACCGATCATTGCGATTTTACAACCATCAATTGATTTACCATTTAACTTAAACTCATTATGAATAGTATATGCATCTAATAGAGCTTGTGTAGGATGTTCACCTGCACCATTACCACCGTTAATGATTGGTATATTAGTCGCATTTGCCATTTTATAAATCGCTTGTTCTTCAGGGTGACGAACCACTAAAACATCAAAATAACCTGAAATAACACGTGCTGTATCTTCTATAGATTCACCTTTAACAATCGAGGAGAATGAAACACCTGTTGTACTCGAAACTTTGCCACCTAAACGCATAAATGCAGCATCAAAACTTAGCCTTGTACGTGTACTTGCTTCAAAGAATAAGCTACCCATAATGGCGCCTTCTAATACATTGGTATAAGCTTTGCCACATGCGACAGGCTGTAAGATATCGGCAAGAGTAAAAAGCTTATTTAGTGTGTGTAGATCAAATTGTTCACACGATAAAATAGCTTGACCGAGTAGAGTGTTCATATGTTTCCTTTTGTTAATAAAGTTTCCAAAAAAAACCGCCGTATCTGGCGGTTTATAAAAATAATAATTACATGTTTCGGAGAGTGTGTCCGATATAACGTTGTCTTGGTCGAGAGATTTTCATCTTAGGATCAGAAATCATCTCATTCCAATGAGTAATCCAACCGACTGTACGCGCCAATGCAAATAATGGCGTGAACATTTGTGTTGGGAAGCCTAATGCTTTATAGATAATGCCTGAGTAGAAGTCGACGTTAGGGTAAAGTTTACGCTCGATGAAGTATTCATCTTGCAATGCAACTTCTTCTAAACGTTTTGCAACTTCCATCAATGGATCATTACCATATTTTGCCAATACTTCATCAGCAATGCCTTTGATAAGTTTTGCACGAGGATCAAAGTTTTTATAAACACGGTGACCAAAGCCCATCAAACGGAATGGATCTGATTTATCTTTTGCTTTAGCAACGTACTTATTAACATTGTCCGCAGAACCAATTTCAGCCAACATTGTCAATACAGCTTCATTTGCACCACCGTGAGATGCACCCCATAAACATGAAATACCAGCAGATACTGCAGCATAAGGGTTTGCACCAGAAGAGCCTGCCATTCTTACTGTAGATGTTGAAGCATTTTGCTCATGATCAGCATGAAGAATGAATAATACATCCATTGCTTTTTCAGCAATTGGATCAATTTCATAAGGCGCACATGGTGAGCTAAACATCATATTCAAGAAGTTGCCAGCATACGATAACGAGTTGGTTGGATAAACAAGAGGTTGTCCAATCGAATGTTTGTATGAAGCTGCGACTATTGTTGGCATTTTTGATATCAAGCGATGTGCAGTGATCATGCGATGTTCAGGGTTATGAATATCCAACTTATCGTGGTAGAAGCCTGCCATAGATGCAACTGTACCAGCTAGAATCGCCATTGGATGCGAGTCGTATCTAAAACCTTGTAAGAATGTACGTAAATTTTCATGCATCAAGCTGTGTGTCATGATGATGTTTTCGAATTCTTTAGATTCTGTTAGTGTCGGTAATTCACCATTATAAAGTAAATAACAAACATCTAAATAACTTGACCTTTCTGCCAATTGCTCAATAGGATAGCCGCGATAAAGTAATTCACCTTTATCACCATCTAAATATGTGATGGCACTCTCACAGCTTGCAGTTGAAACGAAACCTGGGTCATAACTGAATAGGTTTAATGTACGATTCAGTGTTGCAATATCAACAACGTCATCACCATATACCGACTCAAGAATAGGGAATTCGCCCTGTTTTTGTGTACGATTATCAATATAGGTAATGCTATTTTTATTCGTTGTCATTGTTTCCTCCTTTGTGATCTCTATCAGATCTGTCCAATAAATATGCTACTGCTAATAACACACGGAACTAATATAGACGAGCTTGAGCAACTTAGCAAAATTCTAATGTTCAAAAAAAAAGCATCTAATAAAGATGCTTTTTTTCTATAAATATTAACGACCGTATTTTTTACGGAAACGATCAACACGACCTTCTGTATCAACGATATTTTGTTTACCAGTGAAGAAAGGGTGTGATTGTGAAGAAACTTCGATTTTGTAAAGAGGGTATTCTTTACCATCAGTCCAAACAATAGTTTCTTTAGTAGAAATAGTTGAACGAGTTAAAACTGCGAAATCGCTTGAGCTGTCTTGGAAAACAACTGGGCGATAGTTAGGATGACCTTCTGCTTTCATAATAAAATCCAGTAATAAGTAAAAATTAACGGCTGATAATAAGCCTACTTAGTTTAAAATAGCACGATATTCTATCAAAAAGATATTTTTTGCGCAATACTTAGCGTTTCATAGCGTCAAAAAATGCTTGATTTGTTTTCGTTTCTTTGAGTCGTTCTAAGACAAACTCCATTGATTGGATCTCATCCATTGGATATAAAATTTTACGGAGAATCCACATTTTTGCTAAATCATCTGGATCAGTTAAGAGTTCTTCTTTACGTGTACCAGAACGATTAATATCAATTGCTGGGAAAATACGTTTTTCAGCAACTGAACGATCTAGATGAAGCTCAGAGTTACCTGTACCTTTAAACTCTTCATAAATCACTTCATCCATTTTAGAGCCTGTATCTACTAATGCTGTTGCAATAATAGTTAAGCTGCCACCATTTTCGATATTACGTGCAGCACCAAAGAAGCGCTTTGGTCGATGTAGTGCGTTTGCATCCACACCACCTGATAATACTTTTCCTGAAGAAGGTACAACAGTATTATAAGCACGTGCTAAACGAGTAATAGAGTCTAATAAGATTACGACATCACGATTATGCTCAACCAATCGACGAGCTTTTTCAATGACCATTTCTGCAACTTGTACATGACGAACAGCTGGTTCATCAAATGTTGATGCAATAACATCACCACGAACCAAACGACGCATTTCTGTTACTTCTTCAGGACGTTCATCAATTAATAATACGATCAAGTAACATTCAGGATGATTTGTCTCGATAGATTGGGCAATGTTTTGCAACATTACTGTCTTACCTGTTTTTGGTGGAGCAACGATTAAACTACGTTGACCTTTACCAATAGGAGCGACCATATCGATTAAACGAGCTGTAATGTCTTCACTTGAACCATTACCACGTTCCATTTTTAATAATGTATTTGGATGGATTGGGGTTAAGTTTTCAAATGCAACTTTACGTACAGAGTTTTCTAGAGGCTCATAGTTAATTGTGTCTACTTTTGCCAATGAAAAGTATTTTTCATTATCTTTAGGTGGGCGAATTTTACCTGAAACAGTGTCACCTGTTCTTAAGTTAAATTTGCGAATTTGAGATGGGCTGATATATACGTCATCAGGGCCGGCCATGTACGAACTATCAACACCACGTAAAAAGCCATATCCATCATTTAAAATTTCAAGTACGCCATCACCCGAGATGACTTCCCCATTTTTAGCATGTGCTTTTAAAATAGAGAAAATAAGATCATGCTTTTTAGCACGAGCGATGCCTTCTAACTGCATTTCTTGAGCAAGACGAATAAGCTCAGCAGCTGGCATTTGTTTCAATTCAGTTAAGTTCATAGATTAATTCTAGATTTAAGATAAAAGATAATAAATATGACTTGGCCAAGCATTGTCAGCGAAGCAAGATAAATTAGATAATTAATTCAGTCGAAAGATAGACTATATTTGTTTGTACCGCGAATTCTATAAGTTTTGCGTTGATTATGCAAATAATCTATTCAAATTTGTTGGTTTTTTTACGGTGCTCTAACCAAGCCTTACTAATTTCATAGATCATCGGCAAAATCGAAATAAATATAATTCCTAATACTATTATTGAAAAATTATCTTTAATCCAAGGAATATTACCAAAAATAAAACCCGCACCTAGCATTGAGAACATCCATAACAATGCGCCTACAACATTATATGTTGCAAATGTTCGGTAAGTCATTTTACTTGCGCCTGCTACAAATGGTGCAAAAGTACGTACGATTGGTACAAATCTTGCAATTACAATTGTTTTACTGCCATATTTTTCATAAAAACTATGGGTTTTTTCTAGATATTTTAATTTAAAAATTTTGGCATCTTCTTTAAAGACTTTTAAGCCAACATAATGCCCAATTTGATAATTAAGAGCATCGCCCAAAATAGCAGCAATTAATAATGTAAAAAATAATATATAAATGTCTAATAATCCCATAGCAGCCAAAGCACCTGCAGCGAATAATAACGAATCGCCCGGTAAAATAGGGGTGACTACTAAACCTGTTTCACAAAATATAATGGCAATTAATATTATATAAATCCAAACGCCATATTGTTGCACTGCCATTTCTAAATATTTATCTAAATTTAAAAATAGATCGATAAACTGCATAAAAATTTCATACATAGTATTTATTGTTCCTGAATGAGCTGATGATTATTTAAACGAAAACGTTGATCCATTTTGTGTGCTAATGTTAAATCGTGCGTGACGACAACCAAGGCTGTACCTATTTCTTCATTAATTTCATACATTAAATCAAAAATAGAATGGGCATTTTCACTGTCTAAATTGCCCGTTGGTTCATCAGCCAATACAGCGAGTGGTTTTGTCACTAAAGCGCGAGCAATTGCAACACGTTGACGTTCTCCGCCGGATAATGCTGAAGGTTTATGGCTAATGCGATGAGATAATCCCACTCGTTTTAGCATTTCTTCAGCATGACTTTGGGCCTCTTTTACACTCATTCCACCAATAATGCATGGAATAGCCACATTATCTAATGCTGTGAATTCAGGTAATAAGTGATGAAATTGATAGATAAAGCCTAAGTATTTATTGCGCCAAATACCGCGCTCTTTTTCAGAACCTTGACTGAATGCTTTGCCTTGTAGCCAAACCTCACCTTCGGTTGGTTTATCTAGCCCTGACAATACATGCAGTAGTGTGCTTTTACCTGAGCCAGATGCACCAATGATTGCAATTCTGTCTTTTGCTTGAATAGTAAAATTAATGTTTGAGAATACTTTAACTTCATTTTTATTATCAAAATAAGATTTTGCTAAATTCTGAGCGGTTAAAATTGAATTATTCATAACGTAAAGCCTCAGCAGGTTGAGTTTTGGCTGCTTTCCATGCCGGATAAAGAGTGGCCAAACTTGCTAATAAAAATGCCATTAATGAGATCATAAAAATATCATCCCAGCGGATAATGGTTGGAATATGAGATAAAGGATAAACGCTTGGTTCAAATACTGTATAACCAAGAATGGACTCTAACCAATGAATAATATGATTCACATTGGTGCTGATGAATAAACCAAGTCCTGTACCTATGACAACACCCCAAAAACCAATCACAATGCCTTGTATCATAAAGATCATCATGATTGATTTTGGCGCTAATCCTAACGTACGTAATATGGCAATTTCAGAACGTTTATCATTCACAACCATGACTAAAGTAGAAACAACATTGAATAC
>CANRJX010000045.1 GCA_947631095.1 uncultured Wohlfahrtiimonas sp. | reverse complement strand
TGAACCTGATGATGTTATTGAGCTTTTAGAACAAATTACTGATGAAAATATTCAAGAGCTCAAAGATCATCATTGTGTTCAAGAACTGCAAAATTTAAAAGAGATCGCAGACGATATCTTAATCATGCTACAAACGACAGCATCTGGTGGACACTTAATCGATGTTTCAAGGATTCAAATGATATTAAGGCTTGTCACCGAGTAATTTTGCAATCACTGATTCAGCAAGTGCAGGTCCAATGCTCATGCCTAAGCCGGTGCGCATAAGTACAGATATGACCTTGTCAGATGCTTTGATGACTGAGTATGGTGTTGTGCCTCTTGCACCATATTCACCTATCCATCTCTCTATCACATTCACTTTGGTATTTAACGTGTCTTCCGCTAATTTTATGAGAATTTGATCAATTTCTTCACTGTTAAATGGATTATGATGGCGTCCATAATCATGTGAATCACCAATGATTAAATCGCCATGTGGTGTTGGCGTGACTAATAAATGAATGCCATGCTTAACATATTCAGGATAATCATGTTGTATTGCGATACGCAATGCTTCTGTTTCAGGTAAATCTCTAAAAGCATCATAATGCGTGCAGCTGAGTCCGGTAAACAGAGCATGTTTTAAGTCGAACTTTTCAGTGGTTCTAACGCGCAGCATTTGTAATTTACACACCACAGGATTTAGCTTTTCCATCTCATCTGCTAACAAAGTTTGATAATCATGTCCTGAACAGATGATGATTTTTTCTGCTTTAAAATGACCTTGAGAGGTCGTTAGCTTGCCATTAACATGATCTATGTCTTTGACCAATGTAGAAAATTTTATGGTGATATTTGGTAGAGAAGAGAGGTATTGAATGATTTGAGGAATGGCTTCTCGAGAAAAAACTACTTGGTCATCTTTGCCATGCAAGATGGTTGAATAGCGAGAAAATCTCCCATCGTAGAGAGCGTTGATCTGTTTTTGGCTGAGTAATTCACAATCATAACCATATTGTTCTGCTTTGTGTTTGGTGAAAGCTTCTAAAACAGCACCTTCTAATTGATTGCATGCGATGAGCAGTGCTCCATTACGTTTAGCATTGATGTTGGCAAGATCAATCCACTCTTCCCAAATATTTCTACTTTTTTTAGCGAGAGATAACATTTCACCTTCTCGCTGTCCTGTGACAACACCAAAACCAAAATTACGAATAGATGCGCCTAATGGTGTATCTGTACGCTCACAAATTAATACGTTTAATCCTCTTTTCGCAGCAGCATAAGCATGGCTTAAACCAATAATTCCAGCGCCTACGATTGCAATATCATATGTCATGTTGTCATTCACAATTTTTGTCAAAGGGCAATATTCTAAGATGGCTTTGTGTCAGTAATGTGACAAAACACAAAACATATGCATCTTAGTCTATATTCATATAAGTGTCATATTTGAGGGCTATATTCCTGTGGATTTTATTCATTGACCCAAGGAAATGTCCTTATGAAATTATTTCAAACATCAGTATTGTCTTTAGCACTTATCAGTACAATCGGTTTATCTTATGCACAAAAACAGGAGTTAACCGTTTACTCTGCGATCGAAACTGACCAATTAAAAGAATTAGAAAAAGCATTTAATCAAGACCATCCTGATATTAAATTGCGCATTGTGCGTGATTCAACGGGCGTAGTGGTTTCTAAATTATTAGCAGAAAAAAATAATCCAAAAGCCGATGTGATTTGGGGCGTAGCAATTACAGGTTTGGGTGCTTTGGAATTAGAGGATATGTTAGAGCCTTATGCGCCACAAAATATCGATAAAATTGATGCTAAATATAAAGATAAAGATACACCGCCAGAATGGTGGGGGCATCAAATCTCTGGAGCGGTGATTTGTTTTAATACAGTTGAAGCAGAAAAACGCGGCTTACCAAAACCAACAAGCTGGAATGATTTATTGAATCCGATTTATCAAGGGCAAATTGTTATGCCTGATCCTACATCTTCAGGCACTGGTTACTACGATGTTGTGAGTTGGTTACAAATGTGGGGCGATGAGCAAGGCAAAGGTGGCGGTTGGCAGTATATGGATCAATTGCATAAGAACATTGCACAATATACACATTCAGGCTCAAAGCCATGCAACATGGCAGCAACAGGTGAATATGTTATGGGCATTTCATTTGAATACCGTGGCAATACTAATAAAGATAAAGGCGCACCAATCGATCTAGTTTTCCCAAGCGAAGGTTTGGGCTGGGATGTGGAGTCATTTGCGATTCATAAGGGCACGAAAAACTTAGAAGCTGCAAAAGTATTAGCAGACTGGGCATCTAGTGATAAAGCAATGGCTTTATATGGCAAGAACTATGCATTAACAAGTGTTCCTGGTACAGCAACAAAATTGAAATATGTGCCTGCAAACTATGAAGAATTATTGATAGATATGAATTTTGATGCAGCAGCTAAAGATCGTTCTCGCATTCTGTCTGAATGGAGCACTCGTTATGCTAATAAATCAGAGCCTAAATCTTAATCATTAATCGTTGTAATTTTGAGGAGAATCACCAGCATGTCATTTCTTGAGCTGAGTGCAATTAATAAAAATTTTGGGCATTTTACCGCGCTAAAAGAGATTAATTTAGCCGTTGAAACAGGAGAGTTTATCTGTTTTTTGGGACCTTCTGGTTGCGGAAAAACAACATTACTTCGTATTATCGCAGGGCTTGAACAACAGACATCTGGCCAGATTTTTCAAAAAGGGCAGGAAATTTCACAATTTCCACCCTCTAAAAGAGATTATGGGATAGTGTTTCAATCTTATGCACTTTTCCCGAATCTTTCAGTGAGTGACAATATTTCTTATGGTTTAGTGAATCAAAAAACTAAAAAAGATGTTGTCTCTCAAAAAATTAATGACTTGTTGAATTTAATTGGCTTACCCGATAGTGGTAACAAATTTCCGAGTCAATTATCAGGTGGGCAACAACAACGTGTTGCGCTAGCAAGAGCATTGGCGACATCTCCTAACTTATTATTATTGGATGAACCATTGTCCGCGCTTGATGCAACAGTTCGTGTGCATCTTCGTGAAGAGTTATGCCGTTTGCAAAAGCAATTAGGCATCACAACAATTATGGTGACGCATGATCAAGAAGAAGCCTTAGCAATTGCAGATAGAGTGGTGATTATGAATCACGGTGTGATTGAGCAAATCGGTACACCATTGGAGGTTTATCATCATCCTGCGAACCCTTTTGTGGCGGATTTTGTGGGTAAGATCAATCAACTTGATGCACTTTCAGAAGGTGATCATTACTATCGATGCGGTGAAGAGCTGATTCATGCACCAGATTCACCTTCGCATGCAAAAGGTGAAAAAGTGCGTTTATATCTTCGTCCAGAAGATAGAAAAGTAGAGTTTGATCACAATGATCCAATCAAGCAAATTCATGGTGTGGTTAAAGAAATAGAATTTTTAGGGGGCACTTGTTTGGCAGAGCTCGAAGTTCCTTCATTTAATCAACAATCCATTCGTTTACAGTTTTCATTGAATCAAGTCTATGATTTAGGCATTGAGCTTGGAAAATCTTTACCATTTGCGTTTAGACCAGAACGTATTAATGTTTTTGCATCATAAGGAGCAATAATGCCAAGCATCACTTTGCAGACGAAACCTTCTGCATGGCCCATTGAAAAACTCATCATTGGTGCTGTATTACTTTTATCTTTAATCTTTTTTGTTATTTTTCTTTTAGCGCCTTTAACGGCAATTTTAAGCCAACTCTTTGTTGAAAATACATTAAGTGCGAATACTGGAGCGGCTGCATTATTAGAATATATACAATCGCCTCTTATTTTAAGAAGCTTATGGAACAGTATTTGGGTATCGCTTGTGGTAACAGTGATCGTGATTCCGATAGCATTTACATTTGCTTATGCACTCACTCGCAGCTGTTTACGATACAAAGGTATTTATCGCTCGATCGCATTATTGCCACTCTTAGCACCATCATTATTATCCGCAATCTCTATTATTTATTGGTTTGGGAATCAAGGTGCGGCTAAAAGTTTTTGGAATGCTTTAGGATTTGACTCTATTTATGGTGCACCTGGCATTATTTTGGCAGAAATATTTGCGATATTCCCACATGTATTAATGATCTTGGTCACAGCATTAACATTAGCAGATCAGCGCTTATATGAAGCTGCGGATACCTTGGGAACAAGCCGAGTGCGTAAATTTATGACCATTACTTTACCCAGCGTGAAATATGGTTTGGTTTCAGCTGGAATGGTGTCATTTACATTGGTGATTACAGACTTTGGCATCCCTAAAATTGTGGGCGGTAATTTTGATGTATTGGCAACAGATCTATTTAGGATGATCATCGGCCAACAAAATTTCCAACAAGGTGCTGTGGTTGCAATGTTATTGCTAGTGCCAGCATTATTGACTTTTACTGTGGAGCATCATGTTCGCAAGAAGCAAGTGTCAACTTTGTCAGCGCGTTCAGTTCGCTTTACACCCAAAAAGAATTTTGCGTTTGATATCGGCATGAATATTTATGTTCTTGTGATTTCATGCTTAATGCTCGCCATGCTTTTGATGGCTGTATATGCATCTTTTGTGAGTTTTTGGCCTTATAACTTAAAACTCAGTTTAATCAACTATGAATCTGCATTATTTGGCAGTGGATTAGGTAAAACATTACTAAATAGCTTAACACTCGCATTGGGTACAACGATTATTGGCACCGCTTTAGTTTTCTTTAACAGTTATTTAATGGAGAAAACGAAAGGCTTTGAAAAGATTAAATTGGCGATTCGTTTGATGGCAACATTGCCTGTAGCGATTCCGGGCTTGGTTTTAGGATTAGGATACATTTTCTTTTTTAATAGCCCGAGTAATCCATTCAATTTCTTATATCACTCAATGTTGATTTTAATCTTATGTACCGTTGTGCATTTCTATACCACTAGCCATATGACAATGACATCGGCATTAAAATCGATCGATTGGGAGTTTGAAGCAGTCTCTCAATCATTAAAAGTTCCTTTTTATAAAACAATGTGGCGCGTGACATTGCCGATCAGCTTGCCAACTTTATTAGACATTTCTCGTTATTTCTTTATCAATGCGATGACCACAATTTCAGCCGTAATCTTTCTTTATTCGCCAGAAACGGAGCTCGCTGCTGTTGCTATTTTAAATCTAGATGATGCAGGCGATGTCGGTGGCGCAACAGCAATGGCTGTCATGATTACTGGAGTATCGCTGGCTGTTATCACTATTTATTACTTTATTGAACTTTGGATTAAACGCTCGACGAATCGTTGGGCAAGTCACTAGGAGACATCATGGATCGCGATCAAATCTTATTAACCCCAGGACCGTTAACAACAACTTTGCGTACGAAAAAAGCAATGTTAAAAGATTGGGGTTCTTGGGATGCTGACTTTAACAAGATCACAGCGAAAATTCGTACACAGTTGTTAGACATTATCGAAGGGCAGGAAGAGTATGTAGTTGTACCGATGCAAGGAAGTGGTACTTTTTCTGTAGAAGCTTCAATTAATAGCGTATTGCCACGAGATGGTCATTTATTAGTGTTAGATAATGGTGCGTATTGCAAGCGTATGGCGACATTGACTCAAAAAATGGGGCGCCAAGCAACCACATTATCTTTTAATGAAAAAGAACCTGTTTCACCAGAAGCATTAAAAAAAGCATTGATTGAAGATAAAACGATTACACATGTTGGATTAATTCATTGTGAAACGGGCGCGGGTGTTTTAAACCCACTGAAAGAAATCAGTGATATTTGTAAAGAGTTCAATGTAGGTTTGATTGTAGATGCTATGAGCTCATTTGGTGCATTACCCATTTCAGTCAAAGACATTCAATTTGATGCTTTGATATCTGCCAGTGGCAAATGTTTAGAAAGTGTTCCGGGCATGGGTTTCATCTTCTTGCGCAAAGCAATCGTGGAAAGCATGCAAGGTAACAGTCAATCTTTGTCTTTAGACTTGTATGATCAATATCATTATATGGAAAAAACAGGCCAATGGCGCTTTACACCACCCACTCACATTGTGGCAGCACTTTCTGAAGCATTGGATCAATTTGTTGAAGAAGGCGGTCAAACTGCACGTTTGGCTCGTTATACAGATAACTGTGAAACTTTAGTGGAAGGTTTATCTCAAATTGGGCTTGAACCATTTTTAGATAAAGAGAACATTACGCCAATTATCGTGACTTTTTTAGCACCGAAATATGATCAGTATGATTTCAAGGCTTTTTATAATGCTGTTAAAGAAGAAGGATTCATTCTTTATCCTGGTAAATTGACAGAAATCGATACTTTTCGCGTGGGATGCATTGGTGCAATTAACCATAAAGAGATGCGCCAAGTGGTTGCAAGCATGAAATATGTTTTAGAAAACATGATGACTATTCAAGAAAATTAAGGAAAAAATTATGCAAAATGATCAAAAAATTTCTGCTGTTGTATTTGATTGGGCAGGAACGATTGTAGATTATGGTTCATGTGCTCCGATGGGAGCTTTTGTCAAACTGTTTGAAAAATTTAATATTCCTTTAACAATCGAACAAGCCCGTGGACCGATGGGTTCTGCAAAATTGGATCATATTAAAGCATTGTTAGCATTGCCAGAAGTGAGTGCATCATGGGAAAAAGAATATGGACGTTTGCCAACAGATGAAGATGCTCAAGAACTTTATGATGTTTTCATTCCCATGAATCTTGCAGCATTGGATGATTATTCTGAGCCTGTTCCAGGTGCAGTAGAATTATTTCAAAAATTACGTGAGAAAAACATCAAAATTGGTTCTACGACGGGTTATAACAGAGAGCTTGCTGAAAAAGTGCAGCGTTTAGCTCATCCTTTTGGGATTGATCCTGAAAGCGTGATGTGTGCTGGCGATGTTGAAATTGGCCGTCCCGCGCCATTTATGATGTTTCAAACATTTAATAATTTAGGTGTTTGGCATCCACATACTGTGATTAAGGTAGATGATACAGCTGTTGGTATTGGTGAAGGCTTAAATGCTGGCACTTGGACAGTTGCAGTGACAGTGAGCGGGAATGAAGTGGGGTTGAGTAAAGCGGAGTGGGATGCTCTATCTTTAGAAGAACAAAATCAATTGCGTGAAAAAGCAACCGAAGCACTTAAAAAGTCAGGCGCTCATTATATTATTGATTCAGTTGCTGATCTTGAGCCGGTTATTCAGGAAATTGAACAGCGCATTCAAGCAGGTGAAAGACCTTAAATCATAATTATAATAATATTCTGTGTTGTGATTGCTCTCAGTTTTATGTGTTAGAACTGAGAGTTTTTTTATGCATAATTAGGAATAAATACTAAATGATTACAATTATCATTTGAAATGAATTATCATAAGGTTCGATTAATTTTTAGATTGAGCCATTATGTCTATTTTTGATAAGCGAGTGACTTATAAACCCTTTGAATATCCGGGTATTTATCAATTTACCGAAGCCATAAATAATGCTTTTTGGGTGCACAGTGAAGTTGATTTCACGGCAGATACACAAGATTTTTATGCTCATTTAAATCCCAAAGAACAAGCTGCGATAAAAAATAGCCTTTTAGCGATCGCTCAAATTGAAGTTTCCGTTAAATCCTTTTGGGGAAATTTATATCATCATTTTCCAAAGCCTGAATTTAATGGCTTAGGAAGTACTTTTGCAGAGTGTGAATTTAGACATTCAGAAGCTTATTCACGTTTATTAGATGTTTTAAACTACAACGATGAGTTTGAAACCTTAATTCAAGTGCCTATTATTAAAGCGCGCCTTGAATATTTATCTAAAGCTTTAGAGTTTGCCAATAATAGTACTGATAGAAAAAAGTATGTCGTTTCATTGATTCTATTTTCTTTGTTAATAGAAAATGTCTCATTATTCAGCCAATTTGCCATTATTTTATCGTTCACGCGTTTCAAAGGCTGGATGAAAAATGTGAGCAATATCATCGCTTGGACTTCTGTGGATGAGCAAATTCATGCCAATGCTGGTATTTACATCATCAATATTATTCGTCAAGAATTTCCAGATTTCTTTGATGCAGAGATGACGGAGCATGTCCGTGATGTTGTGGAACATTCTCTGATGATCGAAAGTGAAATTTTGGACTGGATTTTTCAAGAAGGCGAAATAGAAACCGTGAGTAAACATGATTTGCTGAATTTCATGAAATTTCGTGTGGATGATAGTTTAGTAAAAATAGGCTTTGAAAAAATTTATCACATTCATCATGCAGACTATCAGCCAATGGCATGGTTTGAAGAGGAAGTATTTGCCAATAGCTTGGATGATTTTTTTGCCAAAAGACCAACAGATTATACAAAACACGATAAAAGCATCACCGCTGATGATCTTTTTTAATTGAATGGAAGACAGTAACAATGTTTAAAAATTATTTATTACCCTTTGAAATTGAGAAAAATGCCATCTATCAAGAAAAATTATGGTGGTTAAATTCAGAAAGTGAGCAAATATTAAATCGTGGTTATTTATTAAAAGGGGAAACGGTTAAAGGGGCGATTCATAGAATTACACAAGCTGCTGCTGAGCGTTTGAAAAAGCCAGAATTACAAGCGCAATTCGCAGAGTTAATTGAACGTGGATGGATGAGCTTAAGTTCGCCCATTTGGGCAAATATGGGTACAGAAAGAGGTTTGCCGATTTCATGTTTTAATGTGAGCGTGCCAGATAAAATAGAAGGCATTACGCATAAACTCGGTGAAGTGATTATGCAAACCAAAATTGGTGGCGGCACTTCTGGCTATTTTGGTCATTTGCGTGAACGTGGGAGTGCAGTGACTGATAATGGTAAAAGCAGTGGTGCGGTCAGTTTTATGAAACTTTTTGATACTGCGATGGAAACCATTTCACAAGGCGGTGTTCGTCGTGGTGCTTTTGCAGCATATTTAGATATTGATCATCCTGATTGTGAAGAATTTTTACAAATTCGCAATATTGGTAATTCTATTCAAAATCTATATTTTGGTGTTTGTATTCCTGATTATTGGATGCAAGAGATGATTGATGGGGATAGAGAAAAACGAACATTGTGGGCAAAGATTTTGGAAAGTCGACAAGAAAAAGGAATGCCGTATCTATTTTTTTCAGACAATGTGAATCGACATAAACCGCAAGTATATAAAGATCGTAATATGCGAATTTATGGCAGTAATTTATGTACTGAAATCATGTTGCCATCTAGCCAAGATGAATCATTCATTTGTTGTTTATCTTCTATGAATTTGGAGTTGTACGATGAATGGAAAGAAACGAAAGCAGTGCAATTGGCGATCTATTTTCTCGATGCAGTATTGCAGGAATTTATAGAAAAAACAGAAGGAGATTATTATTTAGGTGCGGCAAATCGTTTCGCAAAGCGTCATAGGGCGCTTGGTTTGGGCGTGTTGGGTTGGCATTCCTATTTGCAGCGCAATAGAATTCCATTTGAAGGCATGCAAGCTAAACTACTGACGGGATCAATTTTTAAAAATATTGCAGAGAAAGCAGAATCGGCAACCAAAGAGCTGGCATTATTGTATGGAGAGCCTGAATTATTAAAAGGTTATGGTCGCAGGAATACCACGACAATGGCAATTGCACCGACAACCTCTTCTTCAGCAATTTTAGGGCAGAGCTCGCCAGGCATAGAGCCATTTAGCAGTAATTATTATAAAGCTGGATTATCTAAAGGTAATTTCATGCGTAAAAATCGTTATTTAAAGGAATTATTGGCTGAGAAGAATTTAGATAATGAAGAAACATGGCGAACAATTATGTTGGCAGGTGGCAGTGTTCAGCATTTAACTGAATTGACAGAAGAAGAACGAGCAATCTTTAAAACGTTTAAAGAGATCAGCCAACTTGAGATTATTCAGCAAGCCGCTATTCGACAAAAATATATTGATCAAGGCCAGAGCTTGAACATTAATATTCCATCAGCATTGCCAGTGAAAGAAGTGAATCAATTATTAATTGAAGCTTGGCGATCTGGTGTCAAAACAATTTATTATCAACGTAGCCAAAGCATTGCAAAAGAAATGGTTGCCAATCTTGTAGTTTGTAAGAGTTGTGAAGGATAAAGAAATCCATGAAAAATATTATTTAAATAGAGTAATTATGGTATTTTATTCAAGCACTATAAATAATACTTAGTTTTTCTGAAACTTCGCCACATATTGTGAGCAAAAATATTATGAAAATTCAACGATTTTTTCTTTTGGTATCTTTTGGGATAAGCCTTATGATTAGCAATGTTGCTTTGTCAAATTCTCATATTAGCGTAGAAATTTCCGATAAAAAAACTGTTCAAATGAATGAATATGTTATGGATAATTTAAGTTCAGCAAAATCTATACAGATCATGACATATAAAATGCCAAATGTTTTAGGTGAAGAGGTTGATGCAACTGCATTGGTTTTATTTCCGAAAACGCCAAAACCTATTGATGGATGGAAAATTGTTGCTTGGGCACATGGAACTGTCGGTGTTAGCAATCACTGTGCACCGAGCTTAGATGTGTTAAATAATAATTTTAGAGTTTTGGCTAAGAGCATTTTAGATGCTGGATACGTTATAGTTGCGCCTGATTATGAAGGATTGGGGACAACAGGAATTCACCCATATTTAAACTTACAAAGTGAAGCAACTTCTGTTATTTATGCTGTTAAAGCATTGCAGAATAAATATGAAGATGATTTTCAGGGCGATTGGATGGTTGCTGGACAATCTCAAGGTGGGCATGCTGCGCTTGGCACTGCTGAATATGCCAATGATGATCCTACCTTTAAAGGAGCTGTTGCAGGTGCACCAGCCTCGCATTTAGATTTAATTATTGAAGAAGTCGCGCCTGTTGCATTAAGCCAATTAGAAGAAAAAGAGAATGAATATAATGTTGATTTAATTGAACGTAATTCTATATTTTCTTATGCGACTTTATTATCTTATGGTGCATTTATTGGCATGGGTATAAGAGCCGAGCATCCTGAATTTGATTATTTGTCACTGTTTCAAGAACCAGCTAAAAAAACAGCACACAAAGTTGAAGGCGCCAAAGGTATGAATAATGGCCTATGCTTGAGTGGTTTACGAACAGAGTTTCAAGAGGATATCATTCAGTTTTTAATGGCAGATGCGGATCGTAGATTAATTGATTACCCAGGCTTAGAAATTGATACATTTGAGCATAATCCGATATTACAACAGTTTTTTATCGACAATCAGCCAGGCACAAAACGTCTTGATAAGCCAGTTTTAGTGATTCAAGGTGAAATGGATACGAATGTACCGTATGTTGTGACAGAAAAAGTTGTGGAAAACTTGAAAAAACTAGGCTCTGAGAATATTCAGATGATTTTAGTGCCAGATGCTTCTCATCGAGAAGCCATCGTATGGAAAAATGATGAAGTGGTCGATTTTGTTAAAAAGCATATGCCTGCACAATAAAAATTATCATGAGGCTTTAGCTAAGTTAATCCAATGACGTAGACCAAAAATAGAGACAACAAAGTAAATCAAAAATAAAATACTGGAAGCATAGTCACCTTGGTGATACAGCAAGGTGGCTGTGATTAAATTTGCAGGGATTAACAAGCACCATTGTTCTGCCCAAAATCTAGATGCCATCCAAATTGCGACTACGCTTAATGCTGTGGCGATTGTATCGCCTAAGGCTATGTCTTCTTCTGTTGAGGTGAATGTTTTTAACAACATATAAATCATCAGGCTTGATAGAAATATGAAGAGTGAAACTCTGCCGATTTGTTGCTGAGGCATTCTCATGATTGTTATTGTGGTTTGCTGATTCCATCGTAACCAACCAGTGATTGATATGCAGAAGAAGTAAAGATAAACAATGCTCATCGCATATAATTCGGCTTGGAAGAATATATAGATATATAACGTCGCCATAATTAAGCTGGCAATCCACATGGATTTTTTGGCAGTAAATTCTAAATATAAATAGATTAAACCGATGATGAGTCCGGCAAGATCTAAATAGCTTTGTTGAACATAGTCTAAGAATTGATTGAGCATATTAATTTTTTGGGCAGCCACCAATTTTGCCAAAAGTGATCAAACATATGCTGCCTGATAGTAATTGCCAAACGCCTTGGGCTGTTCCTGTCATAAGTAAAAGGGTACCGGGTATAATGTTTCTGATTGTATCAAATGGATGGAAAGTTGCACCGATAAACACGCCTAAAATGGAATAAAAAATACCGATGACAACTTCGATTAGATCAATAAAAATACCGATCACTGCATCTAAGATTTGTGTTTTTTTGCCTGCGGCTAGGAGTGAGATTTGATACAGCAGGTAATTGAGTTCTTTTTGCGGGTAATTAACCAAAGATGTCCATGCATAAACTAAGTGTGAAACACCATCCCAGCGAAATAAGTTGAGTTTACCCAAGCCATGATGATCATAAGTCACAAAATGAAAGCCATTTGCCCAAACTCCTAACATATAAGAACGTTCTAAGTTTTTACTGCCAAATAGCCTTAGCATGGGGCGCTTTTTTTTCCATGGTCGCTGAGAAGAACGATCTAGATAATCGTGAAGATGGGTATTGATCCAAATGGTATTTAAGTAATTACTGCCACCTTTTTCACGTTGAATAATATGCTGGGATTCGCAAGTGGTATTGCGGTTGCCAGTTAAAAACTCAACAGGATGGCGTATTGTGCAATAGCCTTTGCCAATGGATTTATTGATTGCGTAAGCATTGCTCGGAATTAATAAGAGGATGATGAAACGAAACATCCGAAAGATAGACTTCATAACGACCTTGAATAACTTGAAACACAACAAAGGTTAAGAAGTATAACAAAAATATAACTGATGGTTATGGGTAAAAATTAGGTATAAAAAATATCCCAACTTCTATAGATGTTGGGATATTAGCTAAATATAGTATTAATCAAATTTATACTTGTAATGCGTAAATTAGATCAATCATAAATGCAATTTCTTCTTTGTCTTCAAGAATTTTCCAATCAGCAACACCAATATCATCTAAAATTGATTGCCCATTCGGTAATTCTTTCATATTTTTTAAAGCTTGCTTGATGGGTTCTGCGTATTCAGCCATTTTTGGTGATAACACAAAACAATGTGCAACACTTTCAATATCATGTGGCTCTGTTGATACAAGCGCAATTAAATCGTTTGCAATCGTCTTGCTCAAGCCTTTAAAGATGTTTGTAGGAACCATGGCAATTTCAGCGTTGCCAGATAAAAGTGCTTTGATGGATAAAATATGATTACTAACATCCACAAAGGTAAAATCTTCACGCGTTAAGTTTGCAGGTTCTAATAAAATTGCACCAAGCATACGAAGATCAGCATTATCAGCTGCCGCAGCTCGAATGTTTTTAGGAATATCAGCCACTTGTTTAATGGATGAAGTTGCTTTTGTCACGATTGTTACTTCTGCAACATCGCTCAAAGGTTGCGCTAAAGCTAAAAACTTTTGCTCGCGGACTAGCCAGCCAGCATCATAGGGATTGGCATATAAAAAATCTATCTTACCATCTAGAAGTGCTTGTTTTTGCTTTTCAAATGAGGAGAAGTCTGTGGTGGTAATTGAAGCATTAATTTGTTTTTGAAGCCAAGTTGCAAAAATGTACCAACCTGGTAAACGTTGAGGTGCGATGTCTGGTGCTATTGAAAAAGAGATTGTTGACATATAATACTCCATATTATTTTTTATCATTTGCACAATTCTTAAGAGTTCTGACTGATTCTATCAGAAAGTAGAAAAATTAATTGTTAATTTTATATTTTTTGATTATGAATTAATCTAACTAATCAAGAATTTATATTTTTAGTCATGAGGGGAAGAATGGAACAGTTTTTAAAAGTAGCATTACAGGCAGCAGAAGAATCTAAGCAGTTAATCCGTAAAGCTTATGATGCTCAAAATTTTGACATTACAATTAAAGGTGATTACACACCTGTTACAGAAGTGGATGTCAATACAGAAGCGTTGATTCGCTCTATCATTGTTGAAAACTTTCCTGATCATGGAATGTGGGGTGAAGAGGGTGGCATGATTAATCCTGAATCTGATTATCAATGGTTGGTTGATCCAATTGATGGTACGAAAGCGTTCATTCGCCGTCGCCCATTCTTCTCTACACAAATTGCTTTAATGTATAAAGGCGAAATGATTCTAGGTGTTTCATGTGCACCATGTTTTGGTGAAGGTGAAATCGCTTATGCTACCAAAGGCAATGGTACTTTTATTGATGGTAAAAAAGTATCAGTGAGTGATATTTCTGAAATGAGAGATGCAGTTTTTTCATCAGGCAATATCAAATCATTAACTAAAGATGATGCTGGTTGGTTAAAATACGGTGAATTATTAAGAGCAATTAACAGTACACGTGGCTTTGGCGATTTCTTGCATTATCACTACACAGCAGCAGGTAAAGTCGATATCGTTGTAGAGTCAGATGTAACAATTTTAGACGTTGCAGCACTTTCAATCATTGTGGAAGAAGCGGGCGGTAAAGTTACAGATTTATATGGTCAGCGTTTAACATTAGAAAGTACTAGTATTGTGGCAACTAATGGGATATTACACGATCAAGTTTTAACCTATTTGTCCTAGGAATATATGAAGCATTTTCTCGTTTTATGTTGTGTGTTAATCGTTGCTGCTTGCTCAACTTCTTCAAAACAACAATCCATTTATATGCATGATGCTCCCTTGTCAGCTCGTTTAGCAAAAGCACATGCTAAACAAGGTGATCCAATGTTTATCCGTATTTTTAAAGAAGAACGGATGTTGGAAATTTGGTACGGGCAAAAAAATGGTCAATATCGTAAATTCACTAATTATCCAATTTGCTATTATTCTGGTCCTTTAGGCCCGAAAAAACAGCAAGGTGATAAAGTTTCGCCAGAAGGTTTTTATAATGTTACTCGTCGGGCTTTGAATCCATATAGTCGTTATTATCGTTCATTTGATTTAGGTTTTCCAAATCAATATGATCGCTTTAAAGGTTATACAGG
>CANRJX010000044.1 GCA_947631095.1 uncultured Wohlfahrtiimonas sp. | reverse complement strand
TGAACCAAACGAACTTTTTCAGGATGAGTGACTGCCATTTTAGTCTGCATAAATAGTAATAATGCATCATGATGATCTTCATTCATATGTGTAATCATCTCATTTTCTGTATCAGCATCAAAAATTGAAGGCTGTATCATTCGATCAAAATCAACCCAATGAATTTCACCAAATCCATTAATGTAGCGTCCTTTTTTCGGGCTAATGGTATAAAAATTAAAATCATGTACGCGATGATAGTCACTACTGTCCGTGAAATATCGCTCATAACGCTGTGCTAAAATTTCTGCCTCTTCTGATGTTGCCTTTTTAGCATCACCCACAATCGTTAAACGCCATCCTTTTTGGATATTATCTTGATCCGTATTGTGCAGTATCATTGATACTTTTGAATTAAGATTAATATTTTTTGTATGTTGTGCAATGTCGCTGATGAGGACAATAATTTCATTGTTTTGACTTAAACAAAAAGGTACAACTGAACCAAATGGATAACCATCTAAACCCAAATTATCTCGCATGATAGTCGCGAGAACACCATTAAAAGTACTCAGTAGATGTGTTCTTGCATCATCTGCTGCCTGTTGTTTTGTATAAGTCTGTATAAGGTTATTGTTTGTTACCATGTCTGACATTTTAATGTTTCCTAAAATAAAATTTATCTAATAGCACTGCTGATTTTTAACTAAATATTGAATGAAAGCGTTGATATTTCTGGATTATCTGGATGTTGCAATCTCACAAAATCAACCTCAAATAAAGCATGTAGATCGTTAGAATTCCATAATTCTTGCGGAGAATATTTGCCTTGAAACACGCCATTTTTTAACAAAACGAGTTCATCTGAAATATGCAATGCATGATTGATATCATGCATCACACAAATGATCGTTAAGCCCTGCTCTGTTAATGACTTAAAATAGCGCAGTAATTTTCGTTGATAATAAAGATCGAGATGATTAAAGGGCTCATCTAATAACATGATGCGATCAGCATAATTATCTTTTTCTTTCAACGAAAATAATGTTTGCATCAAAACCCTACCGATTTGTACTCGATGTTTTTCACCACCCGACATTTTTTGATACAACATATCTAGCAAAGATTCTAACTCTAATATCTCACACACCTTATTAAGCAAATCAATGACTCTTGGATGGCTCAGCTCAACATCATATGGCATTAATCCCATATATAAAATCGCCCTTGCTTTAATCGCAAATGGAATATGTTCAGTTTGAGGCAACATTGATCGTTTAACTGCTAGTTCGTTGATTGTATAACTATTTAAAAGGTCATTATCCAGCCATACTTCACCTGTTGTTGGCGCAATATCACCTGATAATATATTTAACAATGTTGTTTTACCCGCACCATTTGGCCCAATCAAAGCTGTAAACGCTTGATGTTTAAATTCAAGATTTGCAATATTCACCAATGTTTTTTGATGCACCATAAAGGTTAAGTTTTTTAATATAAACATTAGCCCCTACCTTGCTTATAAACTAAATAACCTAAAAATGGCGCACCCAATAAAGCCGTTAAAATACCAATCGGCACTTCACTGGGTGATGCTATGATTCTGGATAAGTTATCTGAAACTAATAATAAAAATGCACCAAAAACATAGGATATTGGTAAAACAAATCGATGATCTGCGCCAAATAAGATTCTCACTAAATGAGGAATCAATAAACCTATAAAGCCGATAATCCCAGCAAATGCAACGGCTGTACCTGTAATCATAGCAACACTTAAAATCTGCATTTTTTTTAATCGCTCAACATGAATACCTAAGTGCTTCGCTTCTCTTTCTCCTAATAACATTGCATTCATTGCTTTTGCTTTAATCAATAAAAGCGGGATAAAAACTATTTGCGCAATGACTAAAATAATAATTTTTTGATAATCAAAACCACTTAAACTCCCCATTGACCAAAAGGTTAATGATCGAAGCTCTGTTTCACTTGCGATAAATGTTAATAAACCAATAATGGCACCTGTAAAGGCGTTAATCGCAATACCAATCAATAGCATTGAACTAACGCTGACGCCACCAGAACTGCGAGAGAAAAAATATAAGATTGACGTAATTAACCATCCACCCATACATGCTGCAACAGGTAATGTGTAATCTCCCAACAATTTAAATAGCGTTGGTGCAAAATGCTCACCTAAAACAATTGTACCTGCTGCAAATAAAGCTGCACCGCCTGATACACCAATAATCCCAGGTTCAACCAATGGATTACGGAACAAACCTTGCATAACAGCACCAGAAATGGCTAAACCACCACCAATTAAAATGCCAGCCAAAATGCGAGGTACACGAACATGCCATAAAATATAATGATCAACGCTATCACTTTGAAAAATATTGCGCCATTCAATCGCTAAAGCACCTTGCCACATTGACCCCAAAAGCAATACAACAAATGCAAACAAGATTAATAAGATGATTTCTTTTTGATAATGTTCAAATAAATGACTACTCATACATTAATTTTCCAATAAGCATTCATTAATCGCTTCGAGTAATTTGATATTATTGGCATAAATATGAATACCAAATACTAGATAATCACTCATATTCACATCAAATACACATTTTGGCTGAAGAGCTTTTGGCCAACCCTGCATGCCTTCTAATTTTCTTTGAAATGGCTGATAATTTTTCTCACCTTTCGTTTCAAACTGACCTGCATGACCAATCAAGACAATTTCAGGTTGTTTTTGAATCTGACTTTCGAGTGGAATGGCTCGATAATTTTGAAACTCATCAGAGAAAACATTATTGATATTTAACAAATCTAAAACTTTATCAGCGGTTGTATCACTACCAGAGATCTGCGCAGAGCCATGCCCTTGAACATTTTGCATCACAAAAAAACCTTTGCGTGTAGGATGTTGAGAGCTTAATGCGAGTAAATCTTTGGCATCTTTCGAGACTTTTTGATTCAATTGTTGTCCCGCTTCTGAAACGTTTAGCTTTTCAGCAATCACATTAATTGTATTTTGCATCGATAAAACATCTGTCAATTCATCAAATTGAATCACTTCAACATTAGAATTTTTCAATTGTTCTATTGTGCTATTGGGCCCAGAATCATGAGCTAAAAATATAAGATCAGGCTTTAAAGATAAAATACCTTCGGTGGATAATTGAATTCTATAACCGATGTCTGGAATTTTCTCAAATTCAGGCTTTGTATGGCTTGTTTTATCTAAGCCTACAAATAAATGATCCTTATTCAGTGAAGACACAATTTGTGTTAATGGATTTGAAGCTGAAACTAAGCGTAAATCATGTTGTTCATGAGCACCCACTAACGAAGATATGAACATAGATAAAAATATTGTGGGAAATGTAAGTCTAGAAAAAATCATCATTTGTATCACTTAATTTAGAAGTCAATTTTAATGGATAAAGCAAAATTAATGCCTGGATTGGTTGAACGATCACGCTCTTGCTGTGAAACACCTGTAAAACTGCTGTACCAACTATTCGGACCCCAGCTACGGTATTTTTTATTCAAAACGTTATAAATGCCTGCATTAATCGTTAAGTCTTTTGTAGGTTGATATTCTGAAATAATATCTAGCGTTGCATAACCTGGAATGGCTGCAGTTCCTGTACTGAGCAATCCTTTAGAAATATCTTTCTCTTTTTTTGCTTGCACTGCTTTTAATCGCGTACCCAAATAAAAATTATCTGAATAATGATAATCCAAACCAACCACAACGGTTAAAGGCTCAACACTATCAATCGGTTCATTGGTTGTATCATCTTTACCTTTGGCATATGCAGCGCTCATCATGACACCTAACTTGCCATTGCCATCTTGCAGAGAAAATAACTCGGCTTGCCCTTTGATCTCCACACCATAAATATGACTTTTATCTAGATTAATTGCTTGATAAACCATATAGCCCGATTGTGGATCAATCCCTACACTGTTCAACTCTTCAATAAAATTTTTATACTTAGTATAGAAACCTGTAATCGCTAAAGACTTACTTGTATCATCATAATTCCAACCCAATTCATAAGAGCGACTTGTTTCAGGCTTTAAATTAGGATTAGATCGACTAATGTAACCATATAACGGATTACCGAAACCAACATTCACAGCACTGAATGATGGTGCTTTAAAACCTTCGGAATAATTCATGAAAAACGTATTATGATCAGTAGGATGCCACAATAATGCAAAACGCTTCGACCATTGATGCTCATTCATTTTTGAAGGTGGTAATGTTCCAGGATTAGCAGATTCATAGACGCTTCCTGCTTTTGGATTCAATTTATAACTGTCGTACCGAATACCTGCAATTGCTTCAAATTGGCCGTCAAAAAAGCTCATACGATCTTGTAAAAACAACCCAAATTCTTTAACAGTAGAATCCGGAAAACTTTTATTTGGAAAAGCTTCTCTCTCTATAGAAGCACCCGTGATTAAATTTCTAGTATCGCCAGTGCGCAAGGTCGATACTTTATTCTCACGATAATTCATACCGTATGTGAAATTGTGATAAAGGTATTCGTTTTGATCCCATCCTTTAGTAAACTCAGCCATTGCGCCATAAGTTTTATTATCAAATGCAGAATAACGATCTCTAACTGAGAGCATGCCATTACGTATAGTTTCTCTCGTTTCATTGCTCAATTGGTGAGCGCTACTTTTTTGATAATAAACTTGCCAAAATCCTCTATCAAACAATATATTTGAATCATTAAAATCATGGCGAAAAACTAACTGTTGACGCTTATTATGATCTTCAGTTTCAACATTCAACTGTTTAAATGAATTCATCGTAACTACATTAAATTTAGAATAAGGTTCGACATTTAATTTTTCTTTGTAATGCTCATAAGAAATACTAAAACGATGAGCATTATTAGGTTCGAACACTAATTTTGATAATACATTATAATTTTTAGAATCTGCAGCATCTGGATGAGTTCTATCAGGTCCCATTAATTTTTCAGAAGAAGCTTTGCCTGAATGATTTTTCAACTCATGCGCATCTATATAAGTTAAGCGCACAAAACCAGATAAATTTTCACTCAATCGACCTGCTACCGTTCCTGATGCTAATTTTTCATCAGATGCGGAACGATAGCCAATTTTTGCTTCACCACCTATTTTATTCCCCGTTTTAATAAAATCGCTTGGATCTTTCGTTTCCATTAAAACGCCGCCTGACAATGCACTGCCACCATACAATGTCGACATTGGTCCTTTGATAATGTCGATACTTTTCATCGCATCAATATCAAAATAACTACGATTTGCAGATAAGTAGCTACCAAAGCTATAGCTTGTTGGCAACTGAACACCATCTATAGAAATTAATACACGATCACTGCCCATCCCTCGAATACGGATATCATTCAAGTTACCTGTAATTCCACTATCAACATTAACACCTGGTTCATACTGAAAAAGATTCGCTAAAGAAGTCGCATTTAATCGATCAATTTCTGAAACCCCAAAATGAGCAATACTTGCAGCACTTTCTGCAATGGCTAAATTTTCTTTTAGTGCCCCTGTAACAACAACTTTACTCAAATCGATCACAGAATTATTTTTTTGTGTCGACGATGGTGTAACAATTCCTTCAGCATTCTCTGTATTTTCTTGTACCCATGTAGGTGTTTGAGCAAAAGACAATGATGAAATCAAAATAGTAGAAACGGCAATAGAAACAGCAGTGTGTGAATAATTAAACATAATGTTATTTTCTCTCATAAGAAAATGATTATTAAATACAAATGAAAATGAATATCGTTTGTGTATTATTCATATTGGATTTTTATTGTCAAATGTTATTTGTTAGCTAATAAGAACTATGTGTTATAAAAATTTCTCAATACAATTAAAATCAAAATAAATCATATAGTTATATTTTTTATTTAAAAAATATTGAGATATATTTGCACTGTGAAGGCTTCTATAAATTTGAAATATATTATGAGCTTCATACCACATGATGAAACCACCCAGCATAAAGCTTCTATATTTGACAAAAAATGAAGAACATGAGATTAATAACAAATGTTCGAAATAGAACAATATTGTTCGACAGATGAACACTTTAAATAGCATGCCTTAAACAAAGAAAAATATTGTGTGAGATACAGATATGATTTTAAGCCAGTTATTACCTGACAATCTACCCATTGTGCGCAGTACAGTTTGTGAGAATTTAGGATTTATCTACAATGAATTGAACTTGTTTGAAGATTCATCGATAACAAAGAAAAACAGCATCAATAAGCTTTCATCAGGCACTTTTTATCAACTAATTTATGTCACACAAGGTGAAGCTATTTTAGAATATGGATCACTAAAACATATTTCAATTGATCGCCCTTTTATCTACTTTTCTGCACCAGGAAGATCACAAAAGCTAACAATGTCAGGCAAAGTAAAAGGACATATATTACTCATCTCTAAAGATATATTATTAGATATATTAAATAAATTACCAGATGCAAGAATTAGTTATAGGGATGAATCTTTTATCCTAGATTTATCAAATAAAGCACAGACTGATCTAGAAATTGGCATATTACAAAATTCTTTTGAAAGCATTGCGGAAGAATTACAAAAAAAAGAAAACTTGGGCTTACGTGCCTTACTATTATGCTGGATTCGTTTAGCATATATCACTGCATTTCGTTTAGCCCATGAAGGCTCTGCATTATTTATGACTCATCATCGCAATGCAATTAAATTTAGAAAATATCTTAACCTAATAGATGAAAACTATAAATTTCACTGGACACTATCTCAGTATGCAGCGAAATTAAATATTACTGTTTCAACCCTAAATAATATATGCAGAGAATTAGGTGGTGAATCAGCCAAAGAATACGTTTTTCAAAGAATATTAAAAGAAGCGGAATTTCTTCTACGATATACGGATCACACTATTATTGAAATTGCACATAAATTAGGATTTAAAGACTCATCATACTTTACTCGTTTTTTTAAACGCTATACATCATTAAATCCCAAAAAATATCGTTTAACATTAATATAAAAAGGCCTATATGTATTAATAAGTATAGGCCTTAGAAAACTCTTATAAGATGTAATGTTTAGCCAACAGAATGAAAATTCCGAGAAAAATAAGCAAGCGCTCTACCATCCATGCGGTTTTGTATGCTAAAAATTTCTATGAAAAATAGTGAATGTGTCCCCATTTCTAATGTTTGCGTAATTTTCCCTTGTAAATTCGCTAGCGAATCCTTAAGAAGTGGAAGATTATATTCACCCATATGCCATTCATGTCGATTAAAACGCTCTTCAATGTTTAACTGTGTAAAGCCAGCAAAATCTTTTGCAATTTCTTCATGCTCTTTAGCTAAAATATTAATGCATACAACGCCATTACATTTTAAAGTGCTATTAGTTTGGCTGTTACGATTAATTGCGATCATAATAGTAGGAGGTGTATCCGTGATTGAACAAACAGCTGTTGCAGTTAAGCCACATTTTCCTGCTGTACCATTTGTTGTAATGATATTTACAGCAGCAGACAATGAAGCCATTGCATCACGGAATTGATGTTGAATTGGTGTCAATATCGGTTTATTCATTACATATCCCAGTTATAAATTAACAGATATGAGCTAAAATCAATCAATTCAGCTCATATATTTAGTAGATTAATCTGTATTTTTAGTACTACGATAAAAGCTTATCAATGACATTGATATCATCAGAGTTATGAAGATGAGAGACCGTCCAGCCATCTACATCATAATCTGATAAACACTTATCAACTAAAGCAATCATGTCACTTAATGCGCCAGAAGCTCTAAGTTGCCCTAAACATTGGGTTCGAATATCATCTTGATTACCTGCATAGTTAATCTCATATAACTCATGACGGCCACCAAACTCAGAACCAATTGCATCCCATAAAAGTTTTAAGATTTTAATGCGCTGAGTATGGCTTATATCATTAGAGCCGCGACAGTAAATACTCAAATATTTATCTAAAATAGGATCTTGCAGATCTTTAGAACCAGATGGTAAATAAATTAAGCCACTTGCCACAGTTTTTTCTATAATATTTTTAATTCTTGCATAAGCTTCTGGAGCATTTGCACGATAGGCATGAACTGCCTCTTGATCTGGTAAAAATGTACCTTTCCACTCTTTTGAATTTGCCCACATTGCTTCTAAAAAAGAGCTAAATGCATTGCGCAAACCGGCAATTTCACCAACTTGAGCCTGTACACCGCGAAACTCTAAAGAGCCTGTACACTCAAGTGCTTTGACCAATAAACCGGTAATAAATTCTAATTTCACAACGAATCGTGCACAAGCTTGCATTGGGAATAATTGAACAAATCCAGCTTGCCCAAACCATGCTTGACACTTCTGCGGATCTTTATAGATCAAAACATCTTCCCATGGGATAAATACATTATCGAAGATTAAAATCGCATCATTTTCATCAAAGCGGCTTGATAAAGGATAATCAAAGGCATTGCCTGTCAAACTTGTCATCAACTCATAGGATGGACGGCAAATTAACTTAACACCTTTCGCATTCATAGGCGCAATAAACATCATAGCGGAGGATGGCTCTTCACCAATTAAATTCGCAGGCCCAGGCCCAATGAAATTATAATGTGTCAAAGCTGAATTCGTTGCAACAACTTTAGCACCACTAACAACTATGCCATCTTCCCGCTCTTCCTGTACTGTAATGAACACATCTTTTAACTCACTGACAGGCTTTGCACGATCAATCGGGGGATTAACAATAGCATGATTCATATATAAACAACTTTCTTGCAAACGTTTGTACCAGCGACGTGCATTATCTGCAAACTCACCATAATATTCTGCATTCACGCCAAATGTATTGCCAAGTGCTGCTTTGTAATCTGGTGATCTACCCATCCAACCATAAGTCATTTTAGACCACTCTGAGATCGCTTCTATTTGTTCTTTTAATTCCTCACGGTTTTTTGCATAGCGGAAAAATTTATGCGTATATCCACCATTACCTGTATCAGTTGCCCACGTTAATTTATCTTTGGTTTCCGGATCATGTAGCGCATCATATAGTTTTGCGATAGATGCAACGGAATTTCTAAATGCAGGATGAGTTGTAATATCCTTTACACGCTTTCCATATATATAAATTTCTCGATCATCTTTTAAACTCTCTATATATTCAGCACCGTTTAATGGTCGATTTTTTTCTGCACGGTAATCTTCAGGTAGTTTTGTCATTATTTCCTCCTTGGTAATTTTTTTTGAGCAACAACCTGACTTCACGATAGCAAAAAGATTTTTATGAAAAAGGTACTAATAGGATATAAATTGATACTTTTGACAAAATTTTCTCATTTTTAGCCCAAAAAATATCTATCAAGCGGACATATGTTCGCCTGATGGTTGCTTTTTTGTAGTTTTAATGAAAACCAACTTATTGTTATTGGTGAGAAATTTAATCCATAACTTTAAGATTAAACTCTGTATGTTCGATTAAGCCCTTAATAATTATTATTAAGAAATTATATTCACAAGCAGACTTATTTAAATATTTTTGAATTTTTATCGAATACTACCTAGTTCTAGCATCTAAATTCTTCAGCATTTTAAAAAATGCTCGTGCGATAAGATGCAACAAAAGAACTTTGGCATTATAATCTAGGCATAAAATCGTTAATGCTTGCTTAATCCTTAAGTTCAACTGCTGTTATTTATGTAGTGATTGCGATATGAATCACTAATTTCTCGAACCTTTAATACATTCGGACTATCTTATATGAAAAAGAACAATTTAAATGATGCCCAGTTTCAAGAAATCACCAATATTACTAACGAAAATATCTCGACACTATATAAAAGGATTACCATCAGCCTAGTTATTCTGGGAGTATTAAGCATTATTGCCCTGTGCATATCTATATATGCACTAGAGAACCTGACAAATCATCTTAATTTAACAATCTCTATAATATTTGGAATTAATGCTCTAGCATTCTTTTTATTAGCAATGTTTTTAAATAACAAAAGAATTTTAAAAGAAAATGATTATAAAAATCTAGTAAATCAAACAAAAAAATAAATATATAAAAAGCTAAGATCAATAAATCATCTTAGCTTTTTATAAAGATAAACAATGATAAAACATCATTCCCTTATTTTAAATCTTCACATTTTTGACTCATATACGGTAAAGCACGAATTGCTGAATCTCTAAATACCATCCATTCATGATCACCATCAATCACTCTGTACTCTACATCATTTGGCTGTGAGCCATGTAATGTCCAATATAATTTAGCTGCCGCCAATACAATGCCCAGTGCATCATTATCACCTGATTCAATCCACATAGGAACAATTGTATCTTTTGTATAATAATCCGCTAAACGCGAAGTATACAAAGAGTCAGTCCAAGCTTTTTCATCAAATTGACCATTTTTCATAAATTGTGGAGTTTGACGTGATGCAGAAGTTTCAGGTGGTAAAGGATCATAAATGGCAGGACTTAAAACACCCGCAGCACAAAATAATTCTGGGTAGGATAAACTCAAGTTTAAAGCGCCATAACCACCCATTGATAAACCACCTATTGACCTACCTGCACGATCATTGCGAACATTAAACTCTTGTTCGACATAAGGAATAAATTCTTCAACAAATGCCGTTTCTGATTGTTCAGCATTACCATTTGTGTACCATGTTACTGGTCCAAAAGTAGGCATAACAATAATTGAGTCTCTCAATTGTCCACGTGCAATTAATTGATCAGCTGTAACCTTCATACCACCTTTGACCAGCCAATCAGTATCTGCCCCACTTGCACCATGCAACATATAAACTACAGAATACTTTTCAGCTTTATCTTTATCATAACCATCGGGCAGATAAACTTGCATCGTAACTTCACGATCTAGAATGTCTGAATTATAAGATGATTTAACAATTTCACTGTCTGCAAAAGAAATGTTCATTGACAAGAATATAGCACCTATAGCAACTGATAATACTGATTTCATCCTACCTCCAAATTAATATAATTATAAATATATACGTGCTCTTAAACGCAAGCTTATAATTTTTAGCACAAAAAATATTTATTTAATACATATATAAATATTTTGATACATAAATTATTTAATTAATTATGTATCCTCTAATCAAAATATTTTTTGAGTAATTTTTATCTAAAATGTAGTCAAATAGTGTATTTTGTAAACTCCTATGAAAAACTTGTGTAAGTAGGATTTGTATTAGTCAAAGCAAGTAATTAATTATAATTAATCTCTGTATAAGGCTGACATTATGGAAACCAGTTCAATTTTACTTAACTCTATACTTGTGATTGCAAGTATTTTCTCAATTATTATTCTGACATCTAAATTCAAATTTAATGTTTTTGCATCATTATTCATCGTCAGCTTTTTCTTGGCACTCAGTACCGTACCATTACCAAAAGTTCTGGATCTTTTAAAATCTAGCTTTGGTAATACAATGGGCGGAATCGCTTTTGTCATTATTTTTGGTACGATCATTGCCATATGCATGGAAAAAAGTGGTGCTGTTAGAAGTATTGCTACAAATATACTCAACTTTACAGGAAAACATCGTGCGAAAGAAGCTGCTGCATTAACAGGATTTATTCCAGGATTAACAATATTTTGTGACACTGGTTTCATAATTTTAAGCGGCATAGCCAAAAGCTTCAGCGCACAATCAAAAACACCTATGCCACTAGTTGCAGCAATTTTAGGCATCTCATTATTTTCAGTACATTGTCTAATTCCAACACACCCAGGAGCTTTAGGTGCAGCAGTTGAATTAAATGCCAACCTAGGTTTATTAGTCGTTTTTGGCATTGCTATAGCAATTCCAGGTACAATTGCTGCATACTATTGGGCAATTTTTATGGCTAAAGGGCAAAATTATTTAGCAGCAACAGATGAACATCCACATGAATCAATGATCGATACATCAACTTTACCCTCTTTAAGAAATTCACTATTACCAGTTGTCATACCATTAATCTTAATTTCGATATCAACATTATTTGGAGCGATGGGCTTTAAAACAGGATTTTTAGCAAATATTATTCATTTTTTGGGTAATCCTGTAATGGCATTATTAATTGGTGCACTCATTGCGCTGTGGTTATTTAGACAAAAAAGCCAAGAACCCTTTTCAGTAGTTATTGACGATGCGATTGCTAAAGCTGGTCCTATCTTAATTATTACTGCTGCCGGTGGAATGTTTGGTGCTGTCATCAGAGAAACGGGTGTAGGTGGTGCATTAGGCACGTTATTAGGAAGTGCATCGATTAGTTTACTTGTACCATTTATCTTGGCCGCATTATTAAAAACAGCACAAGGTTCATCAACAGTGGCTGCATTAACAACAGCTGGTATAGTTGCCCCAATTATGGGAAATTTAGGATTAGATTCAGAAATGGGCAAAGTATTAGCTGTATTAGCATTAGGGGCTGGTTCAACTGTAGTTTCTCATGCAAATGACTCATACTTTTGGGTCGTAACTAAATTTTCAAACATTGAAGTTAATCAATCATTAAGAGTATTTACAACATCTACACTTGTAATGGGAGTTGTGATGTTTGCATGTATTTGGCTAACAAGTTTAATTGTTTTATAACGAGGCATTATGCATATATTGATTGCACCAGACTCTTACAAAGAGAGCTTAACAGCTTTAGAAGTCGCACAAACAATAGAAAAAGGCTTTAAAGAAATTTTTCCATATGCGACTTATACATTATTGCCTGTCGCAGATGGTGGTGAAGGAACTGTTACTTCAATTATTGATGCAACTGATGGTCAATACATCACTAAAGAAGTGACAGATCCGTTAGGAAACCCCATCAAAGCCACTTATGGAATTACAGGTGATGGAGAAACTGCCATTATTGAAATGTCAGCTGCTAGTGGCTTGATGCATGTGCCAAAAAACTCTCGTAATCCTTACTATACAACAAGTTATGGAACAGGTGAGTTAATTGTAGATGCTTTAGAACAAGGTGTTGCGCATATTATTTTAGGCATAGGTGGCAGTGCTACTAATGATGGCGGTGCTGGTATGTTACAAGCCCTCGGAGTTCGACTCCTAGATCAAAATGATGTTGATATTGAATTTGGTGGATTAGCATTAAATACCTTGCACCACATAGATTTATCAAATATTCATCCTAAAATTTCAAACTGTAGGTTTGACATCGCATGTGATGTTGATAATCCATTGATCGGTGAGAGAGGTGCCTCTGCAGTTTTTGGCCCTCAAAAAGGAGCATCGCCTGAAATGGTGACAATTCTAGATCAAGCTTTACAGCATTATGGCAATAAAATTTTGGAGTCTGTAAATATTGATGTCAAATATATTAAAGGTGCTGGTGCAGCAGGAGGAATGGGAGCAGCATGTTTAGCATTTTTACGGGGAAAATTAGAGCCTGGCATTAATATAGTCATGAAAACAGTTAAGCTTCATGAAGCTGTTCAAAAAGCTGATTTAGTGATTACAGGAGAAGGCAGAATAGATGGCCAAACAATTTTTGGCAAAACACCAATCGGTGTTGCAAGGGTAGCCAAACAATTTGATGCGCCAGTTATTGCGATTGCTGGCTGCCTTGGAGATGGCTCGGAACTAACGCTCGATGAGGGAATTGATGCAGTTTTCAGCATCACGAACGCACCAATGACATTAGAAGAAGCATATGAAAAAACACCAAAAAACCTTCAAACTACGGCAAGAAATATAGCAGCTATCTACAAAATGAATCAAAGATATTAAATAAGAAATGATTAATGGAAAGAGTAGTCAATCAATACAATTGACTACTCTTACAGATACAAAAGATCAAAAACTAATTAAATATTCATGCTTGATTATCTATATTCTTATCACGAATCGTATTTTAGAATTTTAAGTTCTGCAGTTTAAATACTCACTCTAACTGCCAGTGCTAATAAAGTCATTAATAAAATTGGAGTCGTTAGAATAATCCCAACTTTAAAATAATACCCCCATGTTATTTTAAAGTTCTTTTGAGATAACACATGCAACCAAAGTAGCGTTGCTAAACTGCCAATCGGTGTGATCTTAGGGCCCAAATCACTGCCAATTACATTGGCATATACCATAGCCTCTCTTGTCAGACCTTCTGCGTGACTTGCACCTATAGATAAAACTCCAACTAATACAGTTGGCATATTATTCATAATGGAAGATAAAACTGCAGCTAAAATTCCTGTTCCAAATGTTGCTGTCCAAATTCCTTGATCTGAAAAATAATTTAATAACTCAGTAATGTAATTTGTTAATCCCGCATTTTTTAATCCGAAAACAACTAAATACATCCCTAAAGAAAAAATAACAATTTGCCAAGGGGCACTTTTAACAACCAGTTTTAAATCAATGATTTTTTCTCGATACGCTACTAAACTTAAAATTAATGCACCAATTCCTGCAATAACACATATTTCTATATTTAATGAATCAGAAACAAAGAAACCTACTAGCAATAGCCCCAATACTAACCAACTAACCATAAAAGTTTTATAATCTTTAATTGCTGCTTTAGGTTCTTGCAATTCATTGACATGATATTTCAACTTAATATCTTTTTTAAAATACAAATGAAGAACAATTAGTGTCATAACGATTGATGCAATATTCACGGGAATCATAATGGATGCATATCGACTAAAACTAATATTAAAATAATCAGCAGATACAATATTCACTAAGTTAGAAACAATTAATGGTAAGCTTGCTGTATCTGCGATAAACCCTGCCGCCATCACAAATGCTAATGTTGTTGCTCGACTTGCACCCAATGAAATCAACATCGCCATCACTATTGGAGTTAGAATTAATGCCGCACCATCATTGGCAAAAAAAGCAGCCACTAATGCACCCAATAAAATCAAATAGGTAAATAAATTATGGCTATTGCCTTTACCAAATCTTGCGATATGCAACGCTGCCCATTTAAAAAAGCCAGCTTCATCCAAAATCAAACTAATAATAATCACTGCAATAAATGTCAACGTCGCATTCCATATAATTCCCCACACAACAGGAATGTCTTGAAACTGAATAACGCCACATAATAATGCAACTAT
>CANRJX010000043.1 GCA_947631095.1 uncultured Wohlfahrtiimonas sp. | reverse complement strand
TTGTATCGATCCTTGTTCAAAATGGTGAGCCTGTCGAATACGATCAACCGCTCTTCATTCTTGAATAAGATAAGGACAATTCCATGATTAAAAAAATACTCATCGCAAATCGTGGTGAAATTGCACTACGCATTCTGCGAGCTTGTAAAGAGATGAACATTGAAACAGTTGCTGTGTACTCAACTGCGGATAGAGATTTAAAGCATGTTTTATTGGCTGATGACTCTATTTGTATTGGACCACCGCAATCTTTTTCAAGCTATTTAAACATGCCACAATTGATTGCAGCTGCAGAATTAACTGATGCAGATGCCATTCATCCTGGATACGGTTTCTTAGCTGAAAATGCTGATTTTGCAGAGCGTGTTGAAGAATCTGGCTTTATTTTTATTGGCCCTAGAGCTGAAACAATCCGTTTGATGGGCGACAAAGTTTCTGCCAAAAATGCAATGATTGAAGCTGGTGTTCCTTGTGTACCTGGTTCACCTGGTGCATTAACAGATGATGGCCAAGCTAATCTAAAATTGGCTGAAGAAATTGGTTATCCTGTCATCATCAAAGCATCCGGTGGCGGTGGTGGTCGTGGTATGCGTGTCGTACACAGCGCTAAAGAATTGTTATCCTCAATTGAGTTAACGAAAGCAGAAGCAAGTGCTGCATTTGGTAACCCAATGGTTTACATGGAAAAATTCTTAGTCAAACCACGTCACGTTGAAATCCAAGTTTTATCTGATGAACACGGTAACGCTGTTTATTTAGGTGAACGCGATTGTTCTATGCAACGTCGCCATCAAAAAGTTATCGAAGAAGCTTTAGCACCTGGAATAACTGAAGAAGAACGCCAACGCATTGGTGAAGCTTGTGTGAATGCATGTAAACGTATTGGATATCGTGGTGCAGGTACTTTTGAATTCTTGTATGAAGATGGTGAGTTCTATTTCATCGAAATGAATACTCGTATCCAAGTAGAACATCCCGTCACAGAATTGATCACTGGTTTAGACTTGATCCGTGCTCAAATCGACATTGCAAATGGCAAACCTTTGAAATTTACTCAAGAAGAAATTAAGTTCACAGGCCATGCTATTGAATGTCGTATTAATGCTGAAGATCCAAGATCATTCTTACCTTCACCAGGCACAATCACAACGTTTGTTCCACCAGGTGGCCCTGGCATCCGTGTTGATACTCATATTTATGCTGGTTATAAAGTACCACCATATTATGACTCGATGATTGGTAAAATTATTGCTTACGGCCATACTCGTGAAATTGCTATCTCTCGTTTGCGCAATGCGTTACAAGAAACTGTGATTGAAGGCATTAAAACAAATATTCCACTTCATTTGAAAATTTTAAATGATCCGAACTTTATTAAAGGTGGAACAGATATTCATTATCTAGAAAAAATGTTAAAAGAAGAAAGTAACTAATTTTTTGATAGATAAAAACAAAACCCCCAATCATTTGATTGGGGGTTTATTGTTTACAGCATATTCAATTCTAATTTAGCTCTTAAAGACATACGTTCTGGTGTCCAGAATGGTTCCCAAACCAAATCAACAAAACAGTCTGTAATTTCAGGAGAAGCCATGACAGCATTCTGCACCCATTCAGGCATAGAACCAGCAACAGGACAACCTGGCGCTGTTAATGTCATATCAATGCGAATTTTGTAATTATCTTCAGTCGTATCTAAAAACTCAATTACATAAATTAGTCCTAATTCATATACATCTACTGGAATTTCAGGATCATATACACGCTTAATATTCGCAATAATATCTTCAACTAATGCTTCACTGCCTTCTGTTTTTTCAACACCTTCAGCATAATAAATTGCTGCTTCATTTGGCTGTCTTTCTACTTCGCTCATTTAAATAATCCTTTTCGTTACTCTGTTTTAACCGGTTCGCTATTTTCTGTCAGTGCAGCATGAAGCGCATGCCATGCTAAAGTTGCACACTTAACACGAGCAGGGTATTTTTTCACCCCTGTTAAAATAGATAAACGCCCTAAACCGCTTGTATCAACATCGTCATCAGATGTCACTGCATCATGGAATAAACCATAAAGCGCCTCTGCTTCATCAACCGTTTTACCTTTAACAGCTTCTGTCATCAAAGAGCTAGATGCGGTCGAAATTGCACAACCTTCACCTTTAAAAGATACATCTTGAATAACATTATTTTCATCAACGGTTAAAAATACTTTAATTTGATCGCCACACAATGGATTATGCCCACGGGCAGAATGCGTTGCAGGATCAATCACACGAAAATTACGGGGTTTCTTGTTATGATCAAGAATCACTTCTTGATACAATGCCTGTAAATCAGAATCCATCATTTGTCTTGCTCATCATATAGGACTAAAAGAGTTCGCTATTATACGCCTTTTTTAATTTACTCGCATTAAGAATGCCATTAAATTCTACTCTATTGAGTATTTACTAAGAATAATTTATCATTGCTAATCCACTTCAACTTAGTAAAGGTGTATCAATGAGTTCTTGGTTCGACCGTCTGAATCCTATGCGCATCAAGAGTACTAGTTCAAACAAAAAAGTACCAGAAGGCATATGGAAAAACTGTAAAAGCTGCGATGCGATTCTTTATCAGCAAGAATTAGAGCAGAATTTAAACGTTTGCCCAAAATGTGATCACCACATGAAAATTTCTGCAAGAAGTCGCTTATTAAACTTCTTGGACACTGGTTCTACTGAAGAAATTGCTGGCCACTTAGAGCCTATCGATTTCTTAGGTTTTAAAGATGTAGAACCTTACAAAAATCGCATCAGCAAAGCTCAAAAAGCAACTGGTGAAAAAGATGCAATGATCGCAATGTCTGGCACATTGAAAAATATGCCTGTGGTTGCATGTGCATTTGAATTTGATTTTATGGGCGCATCTATGGGATCTGTGGTTGGTGAACGTTTTAAACGTGCCGCTGACCTTGCATTTGCAGAACGTAGACCATTAATCGTATTTGCAGCAAGCGGTGGCGCTCGTATGCAAGAGGGTTTAACCTCATTAATGCAAATGGCAAAGACATCTGCAATCATTGGTAAAATGAACGATGAAAAAATTCCGTTTATCTCAGTATTAACGCATCCTACTTACGGTGGTGTTTCTGCAAGCTTCGCAATGTTAGGAGATGTTATTGTTGCTGAACCTAAAGCATTTATTGGTTTTGCAGGCCCTCGTGTTATCGAACAAACTGTTCGTGAAAAATTGCCTGAAGGCTTCCAACAAAGTGAATTCTTATTGGAAAAAGGTGCAATTGATATGATCATTGATCGTCGCCAGATGCGTAATGAACTCGCTTCATTATTATCTAAGCTTTATCATTTGCCTGAACCATTCGCCGAATCTTCTTTCAAACAAGTAGAAGCAGATAAAAAAGATGCATAAATCTCTTGACCAATGGTTAATAGAGCTCGAAAAAATCCATCCATTAGCGATGGATTTTAAATTAGAGCGTATAAAAAATGTTTATCACCAACTTAATGTTGCTCCGATTGCACCTTTTATCATTACGGTAGCAGGTACAAATGGCAAGGGCTCAACCACCAATACCATTGCCGCCATTTGTAAAGCGGCCAATATTAATTTTGGTTTATATACATCTCCACATATGCACCAATTTAATGAGCGCATCCAAATCAATGGTCAAAATGCGAATGATGCTGAAATTATAGAAGCTTTTGAAGCCATTCAATCTGCTCGTGGTGACATTACACTGACCTACTTTGAGTTTGCTACTTTGGCAGCTTTTTACTTATTCAAGAAGCATAAAGTTGAAGTTGCAATTTTAGAAGTTGGCTTAGGTGGTCGTTTAGATGCCACAAATATTGTAGATGCTGATATTGCTGTAATTACACCGATTGATTTAGATCATACTAATCTACTTGGCAACACCATCACGGAAATTGCTTTTGAAAAAGCAGGCATCATTAAACCGAATGCACTAGCAATTTCTGCAGAAAATGAGCCTAATAGTTCTATCGTTACTCAAGCACAAAAACAGCAAGCTGTACTTTTACATGCTGAAAGAGATTTTAAATACAATAAAATTGATGATAAAGCATGGCGCTATCAATTCGGCGATGTATTAATGAACTTGCCGATGCCGAAGCTACAAGGAGATCATCAATTACAAAACGCGGCTGCTGCAATCACAGCGTTATTGAACAGTCCTTTTAAAGATCAAATCAACCAGTACATCATCGCTGAAGGACTACTTAATACTCAGCTAAAAGGTCGATTTGAAAAAATTATCCATGGTGGAACAGAGTTTTACTTTGATGTAACACATAATCCTCAAGGCGCTGTGATTCTTCAAAAGCTATTACAGCCTTATCGTAATGAAGGAAGAGAAGTAATTGCAGTACTGGGTATGCTGCAAGATAAAGATGCCGCAAATCTCGCATCTGTCTTAAAAAATGATATTGATGCTTGGGTATTGGCGTCATTAGATGGGGAAAGAGGACAAACATCACAGGCACTCAAAGAACGAATTGCACCACTTTTACCTATACACAAAACAATTTTGACTGAAAACTCAGTAAATCACGCTTGCCAAAAGGCGCTCAGCTTACAAAAAAATAATGCTATAATTTTGGTGTTTGGGTCATTCCACACTGTTAGTGAAGGTTTAAACTGGATTAATCAGAGATAAATATTATGAATAAAAAACTGCAACAACGCATTGTCGGCTCTATTGCTGTTATCGGTTTACTCATTTTGGTATTGCCTCATTTATTTTCAACAAATGAGTATAAACTACCTGAAAAACCTGCAAATAACCCCACCAATAATTCAACATCAAATCCCAATAATTTTGATGATTTTCCAAGCACCGGCATTTCTGTAGAACCCATTCCAAGCATATCATCTAATAATGCTAACCATGATGAAAGCGATCCTATTTCTGAAAATATTTGGAATAATGTGACGGATAATACTCCACCAAACATTAATGCTCCGATGATTCCTAATACTAATTCAGACTCATCAATCGCAGAACAATTGTTGGCAGAAATGAATACGACAACGTCTACACAATCAAAAACTTCATCGAATCAATTGCCTAAAATTGAGTTGATTGGCTCAACACAATCGAAAGCATCAACACCAACGACTAATAATCAAGCGAAGGCTGCAACATCACAACCTAAATTTACATGGTATGTACAAGTTGGCTCTTACTCCAGCAAAGAAAATGCCAATAAAATAATGCAAGATTATAGAAAAAATGGTTATTCAGCAGAGGTTGCTTATTTATCAGGCCAATATAAAGTTCGCTTAGGGCCACTGAAAACTCAAGAAAATGCCAAAAATGTTCAAACTGAATTAAAACGTCATGGCATCAACAGCTACATCATTCAAATTCAATAATTCATAACAGGATATTATGAGCACTCTAAACTATATCGACATTGCCATTATTGGCATTATTGGGCTATCAACAGTCATCGCATTTTTTAGAGGGCTCATTACTGAAGCGCTCTCTTTGCTTGTATGGATCATTGCTTTTTGGGGAGCTGCTTACTTCTCGCAAGATGTTGCGGCGATGTTACCCGATCAATTAAATTCTTTGAGTAAAGGTAAAATTGACTTAGTGGCTTCCGAAGGCTCAACGGAAGAACTGTTAATTTCAATTTTAAGTTATGTCATTACATTTTTAGGAATTTTATTCATCGCTGGATTAGTCAATCTAGGCATTTCCATGATGATTCGATTCTTGAAAATTTCATTCATTGACCGCATTTTAGGCATGTTTTTTGGTATTTTACGTGGCTGGCTTGTTGTTGCATTCATCGGTTTATTCATAATTAATGCAGGATTAAATAGCATACCGATGTGGCAAAAAGCGACGCTCGCACCTTTTGTTGAATCAAGTGCAGCAATGATTTCTAAAGTATTGCCGAATAAATTTTTACAACAAATTAACATCAGCGAACTCTCAAAACTATTGCAGTCTGACTTACAAACACCTCAATCACAAACAACTGGTTCACCTGTAAGACAGCTTCAAACTCCAGCACCGCCTGCTGAATAATAACTTATTTCATTAATAGGAGAAAAAATCATGCACAATGTCTCTCATGATGAGATCAGCAAGTTTGACCAACAAGATTGGTGGGTACCAAATGGTAGCTTCCAGACTTTACATGATATTAACCCTACTCGCTTTGAATTCATTGTTGAGTTTACAGAGCTCTCTGGCATTAAAGCATTAGATGTTGGCTGCGGTGGTGGAATTATCACAGAAGGCTTAGCAAAAAGAGGCGCGGATGCAACGGGCGTTGATTTAGCTGCTGGTGCATTGGCAGTTGCTCGTGAACATGCAGAAGAAACTGGTTTGAATATTGATTATAAATTGTCAACCGTTGAAGCATTGGCAGAGTTACAGCCTGAAACCTATGATGTGATTACTTGTTTAGAAATGCTAGAACATGTTCCAGACCCACAATCTATTTTGGATGCATGTGCAAAACTCTTAAAACCAGGTGGCAAAATATTTTTATCCACAATTAATCGTACATTTAAAGCAAAACAGTTAGTCATTTTTGCGGCTGAAAACATCTTAAAAATCGTTCCAAAAGGTACACATGATTTTGATAAATTCATCACACCTTTTGAATTATATAATTACTGTGAAAATGCTGGTTTAACTGTAAAAGAAACTCGCGGTATGTCTTTTAATCCATTCAACCGTGTTTCATTTTTAACGAAAGATTTATCTATGAATTATCTTTTGTACGCAGAAAAACCATTCAACAATATCAATGAGGATTTAAAATGAGTCGTTTAGAAGGCAAAGTTATTTTAGTCACTGGCGCTACTGGCATGGTAGGTAGAAACAGCGCATTAGCTTTAGCCAAAGCAGGTGCAACTGTTATTTTATTAGGCCGTGAAAAAAAGAAAAAAATCCTTGATGATACTTATGATCAAATTCTAGCTGAAGGTGGTGCAGAACCTGCAATTTTATACATGGATTTCGCCAAATGTTCGACAAATGATTTCTATGCTCTTTATGAAACCTTAGAAGCTGAATTCGGCAAATTAGATGGCATTGTTCATGCTGCTGCTAGCTTAGGTAACTTAACACCATTAGCACATACCAATCCTGAAAAATGGTTACTCAGCATCAATACAACTTTAAACACACCATTTTATTTAACACAAGCTTTACTGCCTTTATTGAATAAAGCTGATAAATTTGGTTCTGTTATTTTCTTTGACCACGCTGAAGTTTCAGGCGGTGAAGAAGCGTATTGGGGCAGTTACGCAGTTGCCAAAGCGGGTTTAGCAACGCTAATGAAACTATTTGCTAATGAGTTTGAGGTGCAAGGTAAATTACAATTCAATAGTATTGATCCTGTTCGCCTAAACTCTGCATTACGCTACAGCGTTTCACCAACCGGTAGCCGAGAGGCTAAAAACATCAATGATGTCACTAAAATTGTGATTGATTTGAATGACAGTGATCAACCATTTACAACAGGTCAAACATTCACTTTATAATGCTCACTTTCTAACTTAAGGAGATCAATATGGCATTGCCTACGATTCAAAGTAGAAGTAGAAAAGGATTCAAACAAGTTTTTGCAGCCACAGCACTATCATTAATGGCTGTAACCGCAGTAGCAAATGATGACATATCCATCGCCAATACTCATGAATATGTTTTGGATAATGGTTTAAAGTTAATCGTTAGAGAAGATCATAGATCACCTGTTGCTGTAACGATGGTTTGGTATAAAGTTGGGTCTGTGGATGAGCCGCGTGGTAAAGGTGGCATCTCTCATATGTTAGAACACATGATGTTCAAAGGTACACCCACTTTAAAACCTAATGAACACTCAACAATTATTGCAAATTTAGGCGGTAAAGATAATGCCTTTACTTCATATGATTACACTGCTTATTTTGAAATTCTTCCAAGCTGGGAATTAGAAACTAGCTTACGCTTAGAATCTGATCGTATGCACAACCTTGTGTTAAAAGAAGAGGATTTTGCACCTGAACGCCAAGTAGTGGCTGAAGAACGTCGCCAGCGTACGGACAGTAACCCTCAAGCACTTTTTTATGAAGCATTTAATGCAACCGTTTGGACTACGAATGCTTATCGTAATCCAATCATTGGTTGGATGCCTGAAATTCAAAGCTGGAAACTGTCCGATCTACAAGCTTGGTACAATGAATTTTATCGTCCAAATAATGCCACCGTAGTAATCGTGGGTGATGTTGATGCCGATAAAACTTATGAACTTGTAAAAAAATACTTTGGTGAAATTCCCCGCGGTGAAAAAATTGTTCGCGAGATCAATTTTGAAGTGCCACAAAATGACACTAAATACATAGAAATGGCAACCCCTGCAAATTTGCCTGTTCTCTTTATGGCTTATAAAGTACCTTCGATTAACAGCACTGAAAATAAACAAGAGGCCTATGCTTTATTGCTCGCTTCAGAAATTTTAAGTGGTAGTAATACAGCTCGTTTACCTAAAAAAATGGTGCGTGATTCTCAAAAATCATTGGCTGCTTCGAGTTACTACAATGAAGGTGCTCGTTATGACACAACATTCTTCTTAAATGCTGTACCGGCTGAAGGTGTTGAATTAGAAACATTAGAAGCTGAATTATTAGCTGAAATCGAAAGATTACAAACAACTTTAGTCTCTAAACAAGAATTAGATAAAATTTTAACGGCTTATCGTACAAGCCAAATTTTTGCAAAAGATTCTATTTACTCACAAGCTATGTCTATTGGTTCTGCAGAAACGACAGGTGAAGGTTGGAAAAATAGAGAAAATTTAGTGTCGTATCTTGAAAAAGTTACTCCTGAAGAAATTCAACAAGTGGCACAAAAGTATCTTAATAAAGGCAATCTAACCATCGGTCGTTTACGTGCTAATTCACCATCAATAGAAGTCATCAATGAGGAGAAATAATCATGCTAAAAAGAACCATCGCAACCATTATTGGTATCACAGTAGCATCAATTTCTATGGCGGCCGATATGAAATCTAGAATCCAAGAATGGACAACTGATGAAGGCGCTCGCGTACTATTCATTGAAGCACCTGAAATTCCAATGGTAGATTTCATTATCTCAATGGATGCAGGCAGTTTTCGTGAAGGCAAAGCTTATGGCTTAGCAAGCATGACTTCTAAAATGATGATGCTTGGTACAAAAAACAAAGATGAAAATGAGTTTTCTGAAGCATTGGAAAATTTGGGTAGCTCGATTTCTATGACGTCAGGTGTTGCCAGTACAGCCATCAGCATTCGTTCGTTAACGGATGAAAAAGTACTGAATGATACTTTAATCTTATGGGAAGAGATGATTAAAGAGCCTCGCTTTGACCCTGAAGTTTTTAATCGTGAACGAACACAATCAATTGATGCACAAAAAGCACGTTTAGATAGCCCAAATGCTATTGCAAGTGAAACATTTGATGCTTTACTCTACCCTGATCAAATTCAAGGCGTAACTAGTGAAATGCTTCAGCAATCACTAAAAAGCATGAAACTGGATGCTCTAAAAGAATTTAAAGAAACCTATTATCATGCAACTGGTGCAAATATTGTAATTGTAGGAGATCTAGACAGAGCTTCTGCGCAAAAAATTAGCATTGGCATTAGCGAAGTTTTAGGTAAAGGTAAAAAGCTCGATAAAATTTCTGAATCTGTTGAAAAAGTGAAAGCACAAACTGTACGTAAAGCTTTCAATAGCCCACAAAGCCGTATCGTAATGGGGCATGTCAGCATTGATCGATTCAGCCCTGATTATTTCCCATTAATTCTTGGCAATCATGTATTAGGTGGCAGCGGTCTAACCTCACTATTAATGATGGATATTCGTGAAAAACAAGGATTAACTTATGGTATTTCAAGTGGGTTTTCACCATCATTTTTACATGGTCCTTTCATGATTGGCTTATCCACCAAAAATGAAAGTGTTGATAAAGCTATTAATGCAACGATTGAAGGCACAAAAGACTTTATTAAAAATGGTCCCAATGATGTTGATTTAGATCGTGCAAAAAACAACTTAATCGGCAGTTCTATTTTAAGCCTAAGCAGCAACAGTGGATTAGCAGGCGCTCTGTTGACGATTGCACAATACAATCTTCCTTTAGACTACTACGATACTTATCCTGATAAAATTCGTAGCATTACTAAAGAAGACATTCAAAAAGCCTTCGAAAAACATGTTCATCCTGATGATTTTGTCACTGTGATTGTGGGTGGCGAAGCCCAGTAAAATAACTAATATTGTGAAAAGCCCCTTTCGGGGCTTTTTTCTATTATGCCGTTGGTTCAAAACCTTTAATCATCATTCTAGGAATCTCTTTACCCAGTAATTTTTCAATATCTTTCAATAAATCAAGCTCTTCAGCGCCCACTAAAGAAATCGCTTCTCCTTTTGCATCTGCTCGCCCTGTTCTACCAATGCGATGCACATAATCCTCTGAAATATCAGGCAAGTCATAATTCACGACATAAGGTAACTCTGCAATGTCTAAGCCACGAGCCACGATATCCGTTGCGATTAATACTCGTATATTCCCTGATTTAAATTCTGATAAAGCTTTTGTACGCGCACCTTGACTTTTATTGCCATGAATCGCCAAAGTCACAATGCCTTTCTTGTTCAAATGCTCTGTTAAACGATTTGTTCCATGTTTCGTGCGACAAAAAACTAAAACTTGCTGCCAATTACCATCGGTGATCAAATGAGCCAACAACTCACGTTTACGGCTTTTATCGACCAAATGAACATGTTGTGTAATTTTATCTGGCGTTGGCTTATAACTTTCTATTTCGATCGATTCAGGATTATGCAAAAAGCTCTCTGCTAATTTTTTAATGTCTTTAGAAAAAGTTGCTGAAAAGAGTAAATTTTGACGTTTTTTTCTGAGTTTAGCCAATATCTTACGAATGTCATGGATAAAACCCATATCCAACATACGATCTGCTTCATCTAAAACTAAATATTCAACTTGAGACAAATCAACAGCATTCTTCTGCTCTAAATCCAATAATCGCCCAGGTGTTGCAATCAATACATCCACACCACCACGCAGCTTCATCATTTGAGGATTCAAGCTCACACCACCAAATACTGTCAAAGTACGCAATCTTAAATGTTTATTGTATGATTCTACATTTTCACCAATTTGAGCAGCAAGTTCACGTGTCGGTGACAGAATCAAAGCACGCACAGGTCTTTTTTTAATGTTTTTATCGAGTGGATTTTTAACCAATTGCTGCAAAATTGGCAAAGTAAAACTGGCTGTTTTTCCTGTACCTGTTTGTGCACAAGCCAATACATCTCGCCCTTTTAATATGATCGGAATCGCTTCTTTTTGAATGGGCGTTGGTTCTACATAACCAACATCACTCAAAGCTGTTAGTAATTCCTTGCATAAACCTAAATCATTAAAGGACATCAAAATTAAAGCTCCAATACTCATCTAAAATAAAGTGCATATAGTACAGGAGTTTAGAAAAAATCTTTGGAAATTAATTAGATATTAAAAAAGCAATGTTCGTACTAAAAAGCCCATCAAAATTTTGATAGGCTTTTTCTTTAATTACATTTTCATGATTGATTTTTCAGGCAATGTCCAGCCAAATCTATTCGCCGCAATTACTGCGCTTTGTTGCAATAAACGTGGAATTGCATAGTAATAATCTTCTGCATTTGCCCCCATACTGATGCTCATACCAAAAACCAAATCGCCATAAGCATTAACTTCTCTAAAATTCGTATAAACGGCATTTGCTAAAGCATGACAGTTTTTATCATTCATCAATAGCTCTTCAGCAACTGCTTTAAGCTTGGCCACAATATCGTTTAAATCATCATATCGATGTGTACGATCGAGCACAAATTGTGTACTCGCAATATACCCTGCGGTTAAATTCATGGGCTTAGATGCAGCAAACTCTGCTGTACCATATTCAAACAAAGTACCATAAGTGCTTAAATAAACAGTTTCTGGCGTTTGCTTAATCACTTGTGCATAAATGGAATCAATCAAAACCGTATCACCTGCTACTGTTGGATAATATGCTTCATCATGTGCCATATCCCTTGAAACCATATTTTCTAAACAATCGATCGTTAAACGAATTCTGCCATTTTCTAGCAGTGGATTTAAAAGAAAAACTGAATATAAGTTAATGTGTTCAATTTCCCAAGGAATCCCTTGATAAATTACTCGCTCGCCTTCACGTGCCAACCCCATATTCAAGAATGTTCGCAAACGACTGAAATATGCAGGAATCGAGTTTCTTAAGCTAATCATCATCGCCAAAATAATTAAAATAGCAAAGCCAAATAGCACCATATCGCCTGATGAGTGCAAAATGACCAACAATGCCGAAAACGCAATAACAAATGAAATAAGCTCATACATTAATAAAATAATTCGCCATGCTAATGTGACTTTTTTAACATGCAACTGTGACTGAACCTTTTTTTCATGGTGTGCGACGATTCTGCGCAATATCCATGAAAAAATATATAACAGCCCAAAAAATGCTCCTAAACTTAAAAATAATATTTTGCCTTCGTTGGTGACAAAATTCCAAACGCCTTGAATGACACGCTCATACAATGAGCCTTCTTTTTCAATTTCACGGTATTGAAGGTTGATCAGCTCTAATTGATTTTCATAATATGAGCGCTTTATATCCCAACTATTACGAATTTTCTCAAGCTGTTTTAAAGATGCTTCATTTAATTGCGATTGATCTAACTCATCTAAATGAATCAATGCTTCATCAATCGAAATTAAATTTTGCTCTAATTCAGCACGAGTTGTACGGATAAAGTCACGCTTACGTTGTGATTCAGTTAAATTTTGCAATGAACTAAATACTGGTTGAACAATTTTGATTAGCTCTTTTTGCCAATCATATTGCATGATTTCCTCTTCTTCTGTGCTGGAAACTTCATACAATCCAACCTCTAAACCACCCAATGCTGTTTTTTCAAACATTTTCTCAAAATTACGTTTTTGATTATCTAAATGTTCTAAAGTAATTTCTAGACTTTCTTTATGCTCTAAATCTTCTGTTTGGTTCAATTCATCAAAAATTTGTGCTCGCTTAGCATTTACACTATCTAAATTCATCCTGATTTGATTGAGTGATAATGTGCTTTCTTGAGCAATATCTTTAATTTCCTGAGCAATATTAATATTTGTTAAACCCAAACAGCTCAATAATAAAATACTTATGAATACCCTAAACTTTGTGACTCTTTTTGGAATCAAAACTCCCCACCTTATGCCGTCAATACAAAATAATACCCTTGGACATTTTACAGACCTGACGTTAAATTTCCACTTTGTAAATTTTGCACATTTCTTTATTGATTACTTAATTAAGAAATAAAAAAAGATCTGTTGTATTTATACAGATCTTTTATGACAACAAGTTATCCAAGACTAAAAATAGATATCAATAAATTCCTGTCAGTGAACACTTTATAAATACTTAGCTAAAATATAATCAATCATTACAACATATTGAAAAATATAAAATTTAAAAAGAGTATATCTAATCAAAAGATATACTCTTTTATAATTTTTATTTAATTTTATCAAATGCAAATAATTTCAAAACACTTGCACTAGGATAACTAGACAAACTCGCAACACCATTTGCTAAGACAATAGGCAGTAAAGCATTCTTATATTTAACAGTAACTAACGAGTGCAACCCTGTAACAATTTTTTCTAATCCAATAAAGTCCTCAGTACTTGGAAAATTTATATAATTCTCATCTGTACTTGTCTTATATTCATAGGGAGGAACGTTAATAACTACAGCTGTCTTGCTATCTATCTTTACTAAAACTTTTTCACCATAATTTGTTTTCAAACCATATTCATTCTCACGAAATGGTGCACATTGTACTGCTTCTCGAATATATTTATGGGTTAAAGGTTTATACGATGAAAATTTTTGAGCAGGTTCTTTTGGTTCTATATTTCTTTCAATAGTTTGAAAAAAATCATCAAAAGCTCCCGTCTTTTCTTGTCCTATTAGATAAATAGGATTTTTTTTATCTACAGCAAATTTCAAAAACTCTCTTATATTGTCCACAAGTTTGGAATATTGACTTCTAAGACTTAAAGGACCATCTTTTATAAAAAGTATTTTAGATAACTCTGTCTTGCCTTCCTTATTCAGCTTATTTTTATTCTTGCAATCCATCTCCCAAAAATAACGAATAGAACCAAATAACATAATTGTTTCATGAATTAACATATAACTAGTTGCTAAACTTTCTGCTGCTGCAAACTCATTCATTTCCATATGCAAACCAATTAAGTCTGTAGACAAAACTTCTTGATCACAATGTGGGCAACTTATTTTATCTGAATCATATGGCATACCATTAATTTCTAATCGACAATCTAAATGCGGGCATTGAAAAGATGGTGACAAACTTTTTTTCTCTGGCTCCCATTTTTTATAAGCTAACCATTTATATGTTTCATAAATAAGACCGTGCTGAGAAGGATCCCTAAATGAATCAAAAACTATTCTTCTAACCGAATCATATAAACTATTATTTTTTAAACGAATATTTTTTAATGGAAACACTGTTGCATGTAAATGAGCTGAATCCTTCATCATTTTTTTCATTTGCAAAGGATGTGGATATTTTTTATCTATATGATCAAGACTTGCTTCATCTAATACAAAAAGTGCTGTTTTTACGAATGCTAATTCTTTTTTAATTAAGCCTAAGCTGACGATCGGAGCAATCGACCCATCAACACAATATATTCGTTCGAAAGGAGAAGGTTTATGCTCAACCATTTGCCAATCAGAAATATCTTCAGAATTCATATCATCTAGCACAAGGTTTTCAAACTCATTTATTAACTGATTAACATGTTCACTTTCTAAGACATCTAAATGCCCTAATTTAGATGCAGCTTCTGCCTGATACATAATTATTCTCCTTTTCCAAAAAGTTTAACCTGCACAGGAACAACAAATCTATGAGATTGGGTTAACATCCTCATATACCCTGGTGTTTTTGAAGATAAAATATCTTGTTGTACTCCATCATAAGAAACATTAACTTTTCCAAGTGATCTAGCTTCATCTTGTGATGACAGATGGCCAACAAAAAAATTCTCAGTCTGAGCCAACAATTCTTGACTAATAGTACTAGGGCTTTGAGTAGAATAGATCATTCCTATATGGAATTTAGCACCTTCTTTGGCAAATCGACTATAAACATCCGTATTATCCTTAACGGTTCTAGGAAAAAGATTATGA